>NZ_JBJMQP010000071.1:0-81321 GCF_045802625.1 Hyalangium sp.
ACGCTCCCTGTCCCGCCTGTCGTGTACGCGCATCGTCATCGCGCACCGGCTGAGCACGGTGGTCGGGGCGGACCTCATCCTCACGCTGAAGGAGGGCCGGGTCGTCGAGGCCGGAACGCACGAGCAGCTCCTGGCCCGTCAGGGCGTCTACGCCCAGTTGGTAGCCGCCCAGCTTCGGTGAGCCCCACCGTTCATCGGTCAACAGAGAACCCGAGGAGCCGTGGGCTCGGCGCCCGGTTTGCCCGGCGAGCAAACCCATTTGTATAGTGCCGCCCTCACCCCCAGTGTAGTCCCCCCCCCAATGGAGGTTCTCATGAAGAAGCTGCAGCTCAAGAAGGAGACTCTCAAGGTTCTCGCCGACGAGAAGCTGGATCAGGTTCGCGGTGGAGCTGTCGTGAGCCCGGTTCCCGTTCCGGCCTGCTGTGGCTACAGCCGCACCGCCATTGACAGCTGCAACGCGTCCGCCAGCTGCCCTCCCGTAGCGGCCCAGTAGTCGTCGTCGCACCGGGAGTGCCTCTGCCGGGAGTCCTCGAGTCTCCCGGCAGTTCCTCGCGCCGCTCAAGAGGCCCGAGGCTGCACGCTCCACAGCCGCACCTGATGGTCGTAGCCCGCTGAGGCCAGCAGGCTCCCATCCGAGTTGAAGGCCACGGACTCCACACACTCCTCATGGTCTGGCAGGCAGCAGCGCTCGCGCCCCGAGGGCAGCTCCCACAGCCGCACCGTCTGGTCATACCCCGCCGTGGCGAGAAGCTCCCCCGCGGGGTGGAAGGCGAGCGAGAAGACCTCGCGGGTATGCCCCTGCAGCACCTGGAGCTCCGCGCCCGAGGCCACCTCCCACAACCGCACCGTCTTATCGGCGCTGCCCGAGCCCAGCCACCGCCCATCCGGACTGAAAGCGACCGGGAAGACCCAGTGGGCATGGCCCGTCAGCACGCGCCCGGCAGCTCCCGAGTCCCCCTCCCAGAGGCGGATGGACTTGTCGAAGCCGCCCGAGGCGAGCCAGGCCCCGTCCGGGCTGAAGGCCACGCAGCGGACCGTGCCGGCATGGCCACGCAGCACCTGGACACACTCCCCCGAGTCCACCCGCCACAGCCGCGCCGTGTGGTCCGCACTCCCTGTGGCCAGGAGCCTGCCGCTCGGGTGGAAGGCGACGGACACCACCGCCTCCGTGTGGCCTCGCAGGCCGTGGACGAGCCGGCCCGAGGGCACCTCACGGAGCTGGACCGTCCCGTCCGCGCTGGCCGAGGCCAGCAGCGCGCCCTCCGGCGAGAAGGCCACGCACACCACGGGCTCTGAATGATCAGCCCAGGTGGCCACGGGCTCACCCGAGTCCACCCGCCACAGCCGCACCGTCCGATCCTCTCCCGAGGAGGCCAACACCGAGCCTCGCGCTTGAAAGGCCACGGACAGGACGCCTTGCGTATGCCCGGACAGGACGCGCTCCGCACGCAGGGGAGCGGCCTCGGGGGAGGCTCCAGGGGAGGGCTTCATGTCACGCTCCTGGGGACTGAGGAGGCGGCCTCGCGAGCCCGCCGCGAGCGGTAATGGCGGGCCAGGAACTCGTAGAGGATCAGCTCGTCGGTGGGCTGGGCCGCTCGGAGCAGCCGGCGGAGGTGTTGCTGGACCCACGAGGGGAGCAGCTCGGCGAGCGTGCCGGTGAGGCGGCCTTGCTGCTCCAGCGCCCGAAGCTCGGCAGCGGCCGAGACGAACTGCCGCGAGCGCTGCCGCAAGCGCTCCAGGGCCGCGGAGAGCGGTGCGTCTGCCCCGGGCCCTTCGCCCAACAGCGCCTCGAGGACGGGGGCGCGCTGCCGGTACAGGCGGCTGAGCGCGGGAGCTCGGCGGTCGGCTTGCAGCGCCCGGGACAAGCGGTCACGGAGGTTCGCGACGAGCGCCTCCCTCTGCCGCACCTCCACCCCGAAGTCCGTCAGCAACAGGTCCACCCCCAGCAGGCCCGCCCACCACCGCAGCTCCAAGCCCTCCTCTCCCGGGAGCAGCTCCAGGAGATCGGCGACGGCCTCACTGTCCGCCTGGAACACCTGCTCGGCCACACGAGCCGCCTCCGCTCCCCCCAGGGCCCGCTCGTCGCGCTCATAGGGGTGCAGCGACAGCCCGGAGAGCCGGCCCGCGGCGATCTCGCGCGCCACCGCTTCCCGGAGCGCGGGCACCGTCTCGCGCAGCAGCCGCTGAGGAGCCCCGTGCAGGAACACGCGCAGGTGCCAGTCCAGCCGGCCCTCCCGCGAGAAGAACCAGCGATCCGCCGCGCCCGAGCGCAGCGCCTCCCTCACCACGGGGAGCACCCCCGTGCGCACCAGCTCATCTCCCCAGCGGGCGCCTCCGTACAGCCGCGCCTGGAGCCACTCCTCGCCCGGCAGGCTCTGGCGGAAGGCCACGGCGCGGGAGCGGGCGGCGTGCTCCCGCGCCTGCCCTTCCACGGGCACCTCCCGGACGAAGGGCACCACCACCTCGTGGCCGAAGTGCCCCTCGGGGCCCGAGACACAGAGGGACTCAGGCCCCAGGAACAGCTCTCGCACGACCACCTGCTCGCGGGCTCTCACCCGCTGGGCGAAGCTCTCCACGCTCAACGCATGGTCGAGATCCACCGGTAGCGCCAGCTCCGCGCTGCCCACCTCGGAGAGCACGATGAACCGCGGCAACCGCCGCTGGCGCCGCAGCCGCTGCACGGCCACGAACCGCTCCGCGCTCGTGCGGCCCCCGAGCGTCGCGAGCTCCTCGCGCTGGAGGCGCCAGGTGGCCGGCAGCAGCACGGCACGGCCGGAGACCAGCCGCGGCAGGAAGCGCGCGTCGGAGAAGGGCATCAGGTTCGGGAAGAGCCAGGGAAAGGAACCCTCCGCCTGGTATTCGCAGAGGAAGCGGTACACGGCCTGGCTGTCTCGCTTGAAGTTGTCCGCGTGGGCCAGCCGCGGGCACACCTCGACGCCCAGGCGGCGCGAGCGCAGGACGCACCGGCCCCCCCGTACCGAGAGCAACAGATCCTCCACGGGGAGCTGCCGCTCGGCAGGGGCCCCCGAGCGCCCGAGGAAGGGCAGCTCGTGCTCGCGCAGCCTGGAGTGGTGGACGATGTCCGAGGTGCGCAGCGGGCCCTTGGGCGCATGCACGATGTCGACGAAGAGCGCGCCGGGCCGCAGCGCCTCCTCGGCGCGCAGGTGCCGCTCCACGTGCTGGCGCAGCGAGTCGTCCAGGTGGCAGAAGCGCGTGAGCTGGCGCACGCCCGGAGGCCCCGCCGTGATGGCCAGGTGGACCTGGAACTCCCCTCGGGAGAGCGCCTCCTCCGAGGGCGCGACGAGGGTGGCCATGGCGGACCAGGCGTCCGGAAGGGGGCGGAGCGCCTGGGTGTCCCAGCCGCGCAGCTCCTCCAAGTCGAGCGAGACCTCCATGGCCCCGCTCTCCCAGGCCGCCTGCAGCTTGCGCAGGAGCAGATCCTGGGTGGCGCCCCAATACACGAGCCGGTCCGGCTTCGCGGCTCGCAGGGGGACGCCCTCGAGCCAGGGCGCCGCCGCGCTGCCGGCGGGAGGCATCCGGTCGAAGCCCACCTCGTTGAGCGCCTCCACGAGGGGCACTTCGCGGCTGCCGTAACGCGCTTCAAAGGCCTGCCGGAACTCCGTCCAGAGCTTGTCCGGCCCGGGCGTCTGGAGCCGGTGCAGCACCTCCACACCGCGGAGGATCTCGGCGATGACGGGCTCCCCCAGCGTCAGCTCCGGGGCGGGCTTGTACAGGTCCACGCTGAACAGCCCCGCGAGTCCGGGCGTGTGCGGCAGTTGCTGGGCGATGTCCCGGTAGCGCGAGGGCGGCTGGCCGAGCCCCTCCGCATCGAGCGCGGCCAGGGCCTGCTGCGCCCGCGCCAGTGGCTCGGCGAGGGCCGGCTGCCCATGCTCGCGGAGTGTGGCCACGAGCGCTTCGAGGGGCTCGGGCCCGGTCAGCGGAGGCGCCAGCGCCGGGACGAGGAGCTGCGCATCCACCAGCTCCTCGACGTAGGCGCGGGCCTCCTCGAGCGAGACCTCCTCCCCCACGAGCGCCGCCGCCAGCTCCCCGAGGCGGGCCCCCGAGGCCGCGCGCTCCAGGGTGAGGCGCAGGTAGTCCGTCTCCTCCACCGACGCCGAGCGCCAGGGCTGCTCCGGGCCAGCGGGAGCCTCGGAGTAGAAGATGCGCCCCCCGCTCCGGAAGAGGCTGGAGTTGGGGTGGTAGAGCAGCACCTGCCGAAGGGCGGGCTCGCGCGCCAGGGTGCCGGTGAGCGCGTCCAGGTAGGCCCTCCCGAGCCGGGTGTGGCGGCGGTGGCCCTCCGGCGCGCCCAGCCGCAGCCGAGTCCGTGGCCCGAGGCTCCCCGTGGAGACGCCCGCGAAGAGCCCCATTGGGGTGGCACGGCCGGCCATGCGGGCGACATAGCGCACCAGGCTCCGTTCGATGCGCTGGCCCCGAGGGCTGAGCGGCGACTGGCGCCACACCTCCAGGGACGCCTCGAGCTCGGGAGCGCCGAGGAACAACGCCTCCCGGACCTCGGGGCGCGCCACCAGCGCCCCCAGGCGCTCACGCACCAGCGCCCCATCCCTCGCCAGCGCCGCCTCGAGCCGCTCCGGCTGCTCCCACACGGCTGGGGCCTCGAGGCCCTCGCCCCAGGCCCAGAGAGTCTCCGCGGGGAGCAGCGGCGTGCGCAGCGCGAAGAATCCCGAGTGCGACCATCGCTCCTGACGGTTCCGCCGGTCCATGCCCATGGCTCCCAGAGAGAAGAGTGGGCATGGTACTCGGCGGGCGAGCGAGAGGCGACGCGGCTGGCGGAGCGGATGCTCCGAGACTCCGCCTACGCCGTGGCGCCTGCTCCCGCGTTGAGCCACTGCTCGTAGGCGCGGAAGTCGTAGTCGCGGCCGAGGAAGTCCTTCACCAGCAGCACCGCGTCCTTCGAGCCGCCCGGCTCCAGCACGGCGCGGCGGTAGGCCTGCGCGGGCTCGGGGTTGAGCAGCCCCTTGTCCTGGAACACCGTGAACAGATCCTTCGCGATGACCAGCGACCACATATAGGTGTAGTAGATGGCCGAGTACCCATCCAGGTGTCCGAAGGACAGGTGGAAGTACGTGCCCTCCACGTAGGGGAAGGGCGTGTACTTGCTCTGGAGCTCGCGCACCACGGCCAGCGGCTCCAGGCTCTTCGGATCGCGCCGGTACAGCTCCAGGCTGAGCGCCGCGTAGAACATCTGCTGGCGCACCCAGACGCCCTTGCCGAACTCGTCCGCGCGCTTCATGCGCTCGATGACGTCCGCGGGCAGCGGCTCGTTGCTCTGGTAGTGCCTGGCGAAGGTCTGCAGCGAGCCCACGTCCCGCGCCCACTCCTCCAGCATCTGCGAGGGCGCCTCGACGAAGTCCCACTCGGTGCGCACGCCGGACAGCCCCGCCCAGGGCGTGTGCCCGCCGAAGAGGTGGTGCAGCAGGTGGCCGAACTCGTGGAAGAAGGTCTCCACGTCATGGTGCTGCATGAGCGCGGGCTCGGCGCCGGGCTTGGGGAAGTTGCACATCAGCACCGCCTCGGGCAGCCGGCGCTCTTTCTTGCCGGTGGCCAGGGTGAACTGGGCCGCGTGCTTGTACTTGTCCGCGCGTGGGTGCATGTCCAGGTAGAAGCGCCCCACCGGCGTCGAGCCCTGGAGCACGTCATACGCCTCCACGTCCGGGTGCCACACGGGCGCGTCCGGCACGCGGCGGTAGCTCACGCCGAAGATGCGCGAGGTGATGTCCAGCACGCCCTGCTTCACCCGCGTGTATTCGAAGTACGGGCGCACCGCCTGCGAGTCGAAGCTGTACTGCTCGGCCTTCACGCGGTCCTCCAGGTACGCCTGGTCCCACGGATCAACGCGCGTGGCGCTCGGGGTGTCCTTGCGCTTGCGCTCCAGCAGCACCTGGTAGTCGTGGCGGCTGCGCTCGGTGGAGGCGGAGGCGATCTTCTCGATGAAGTCCGCGGCGTTGCGCTCGCTGCGGATCATCTTGTCTTCGGTGGCGTAGGCGGCCCAGTTGGCGTAGCCGAGCAGCGTGGCCAGCTCGTGGCGGCGCTCCAGGAGCCGCTTGAGGATCTCGACATTGCTGGGGAAGGCGCGCATGCGGTTGGTGCGCCAGAGCTTCTCCCGCGCCGAGGCCTCCTTCGCGTACGTCATGAAGGGGACGAGATCCGGATAGTCCGTGGTGATGCGCACCTTGCCGTCCGGACCGGGGGGGTGAGCGCGCACGTAGTCCGCGGGCAGGCCGTCGAGCGCGGAGGGCGGCAGCTCCACGGTGCGCACATCCTGGCGGATGTTGCGATCAAACTCCTGGCCAATGCGGACCAGCTCCTCCTGAAGCTCCTTCACCCGGGCGCGAGAGGCCTCGTCGCGGTCCACGCCCGCGCGCCGGAAGTCGCGCAGCAGCTTCTCCACCCACTTCCGGGTCGGCGCGTCCTCGCCGGAGACCTCCAATGAGGCGATGACGTCATACACGCCTCGGTCGAGGGAGATCTCCGTGGCGAGCTTCTCCAGCTCCTGCTCGGAGGACTCTGCGGCCTGGCGCATGGCCTCGTCCGGGTGGCTGTGGCGAGCGACGCTGGCGCGGGCGCTGGCATCCGAGAGGACGGCGGTGGCCTCGTCGTAGATCTCAAGGGCCTCCCGAGGCTTGCGAGGAGCAGGCAGGGACTTGAGGCGCTCGATGCCGGAGCGCGCGGTGGTCAGAGCGGCTTCACTGGCGCGGCGGAAGTCATCCGGCGGGCAGGTGACGAGGCGTGCGGCATCGGGAGTGGCAGGCACGGAGGTGGCTCCTGGGAGATGGTCGCGCCGAAAGCTAGTGCGAGACGCGCTCAGGAGCAGCAGGTTCCGGGCCCGGTTGGCAGCCACTGAACGCCCAGTGAGGGCCGGTTCCCACCCTGCTTCAGCCTCGTGAGCCTCACGGTTGTGGATGAAGACCCGTTGCCTTCTGGAGAAGCGCGCGGAGCAGAGGGGAAGGATTGACGAACTGGACGCCCACGCCAGGACGCATGTCCCAGACGCGTGCTTGGGCCGGGTCCACATGCCGCACCACCTCGCCCACACACTCCACGGACTGGCCCTCCAGGAGCAGGGAGAACTCGAGCCGAGTGAAGAGGCGGGGGAAGGGCTCCTCGCAACACATGAAGAGGCCGCCGCGGCTCAGATCCGTGCACTGCACCTCCACCGTGTCCGCGCCGTTGCGGCGGCGCACGCGCGCCACCCAGCCTGTCGTGGGCGCGGGCGCGGGGACCATGGGCGGGGCCCGGCGGGGCCGCAGCGCGAAAGTCTGGGCGGACACCGGCGTGCTGCGGGGCGGGGAGGGCGCAGGATCCGGTGCGCTCAGGCCCAGCGCCCGAGGAGCCATGGGCACCTTCAGGAGGGCTCGCTTGAACTCGAGCGCCGTCGCGAAGCGCTCCTCGGGCCTCCAGGCCATGGTCCGGAGCAGGACCCTGGAGAGGGCCTTGGGGACGCGTGGGTTGAGCTCGTGCGGAGGCACGGGGCTCACCCAGCGCCCCGCGAGGGCGCGCTCCGCCAGTTGTTCCCGGCGGAAGGGCAGCTGGCCCGTGAGCAGCCGGTAGCCCGTCACTCCCAGGGAGAAGAGGTCCGCCCGTCCGTCCACGGCCTTTCCCATCCACTGTTCTGGAGCCATATAGGCCGGGGTGCCCAGCACCATTCCCACCGCCGTCTGGTGGGCGTCCAGGAGCATCCCGCGGGCCTTGGCCACGCCAAAGTCCAGCACCTTCAGCTGCGGGGCCTCTCCCTCGCGCTGCACCACCAGCAGGTTGTCCGGCTTGAGATCACGGTGCACCACCCCGGCGCGGTGCGCGGCGTCCAGCGCCTCACACGCCTGGGCCAGCAGGGGGATGAGGAACGAGGGCTCCATGGGCCGTCGAAACTGGGAGAGGGAGCGGCCCTCCAGATACTCCATGACGAGGTAATGAAGCCCTCCAGGCGCCTCGCAGATGTCGAAGATGCGCACGAGGTTGGGGTGTCTGATCAGGTTGACCGTGCGCGCCTCGGCGTGGAAGCGCGCGCGCACGCTCTCGTCCCGGGACAGGTGGGGGTGCAGCACCTTCAGCGCCACGCGGGCCTGGATGACGGTCTGCTCGGCCAGGTACACCGTGCCCATGCCACCGGCGCCCAGCCGGCGCACCAGCCGGTAGTTCCCGAGCGTCTGCCCCACCATGTCCGGCGGAGGAGCGAGCTCGGGAAGAGGCCGGGCGTCGTGGTGCTCCGTGAGCGGGTCTTCCTCCAAGGGCTCCCAGAACACGTTGCTGCACAGCGCGTCCTCGTCATGTTCGGAGAGACAGAGTTCGCAGAGCATGGGCGCCAGACAGGTCCTGACGAGAGGACGCTCCAGCACCATGGCTTGTGAAAGGCCCGCCCGGCGCATCTGTCATTCACGCGAGCAGCCCGGTCACCGTCCTTCTCCTGAAGGCCTGCGGCACGTGAGCTACGGCGCCTCTGGGAGGCTGGCGCTGTTCTGAGGCCCGCGGACCGTGCGGATCACGAAGTCATCCGCGTTCCAGTCCGAGTCGATGCCATTGCCATGCATGACATCCACTCCGCCCTCCATCGTTCCAGCCGTGGACTGGAGGGCCGCCTTGCGCTCCAGGCTGCCGGCGGCACCCGCCACGGGAGCGGCGTCTCCCTCGGGAGCCAGCGCCGAGCCCCAGCCCAGGTTGTCCACCGCGGAGGAATCCACGATGCCTGGGCCCATCGCTCCCTGACCAATCCGGACGTTGCCTCCGGTGGAGGGGATGGGCTGGGCGTACTGGAGATCCGGCGCCACGCTCCCCACGTAGCCCGTGTGGGCGGGTACTGGATGTTGCAGAATTGCAGCGTCGAGGCCGCGTTCAGTCCGCACGTCTCGTTGGGTTGCCCCGGAGTGCCCGAGTCTCCTCCGAGCAGCCTCACGTTGTCGCTCGAGTCGCACCAGTACCAGGAGTGCTTGTTGGCCTGGGTGTCCGCCACCGTGGCCGACAGGTTCATGGAGCGTCCCAGGGTCTGCGGGAAGCTGCTCGACCAGGTGAAGTCCTCGATCAGCGCTCCTGACGGTGCGCGCAGGCGGAGGTGCCCCGCCGGGTTCAGCTCGAAGTTGCTCCCCAGGGCGTAGTCGACCGGAACGCCTCCATTGGCGTCGAACTCGCCGACCTGTGCGATGACGAACCATCCGCCCGGAGGGATGAGCACCGCCCCTCCCGGGTACGGCGAAGTCACGGGGAAGCTGTGGAAGTCGACTCCCTGCTCGTTCTCGAGCTGAACACCCGTGAGGTTCAGGAGCTTCTGCGTGGGGTTGTGCAGCTCGACATACGGGGTCGTGTTCGAGGACGGGTTGTGCATCAGCTCGGTGACGAGCAGCTCGCCCGGCTCGGGTGGGGAGGCGGTGCCACAGGTCGCCGCGAAGCAGACCCCGTCTGTGCCGGGACACGTCGATCTCGACTCCGTGTCCCGGCACGAGGGCAGCTCGTCCACGAGCACGCACGCGGAGGTGAAGGTGACGCGCGTGACACCATCCGCCGCGCAGGTGGGCTGCGGCACCTCGCAGCTCACTCCGGCGCAGGGATTGTAGGTCGAGAACGGCAGCGCCTGGAGGCCACTCACGTTGCCCGCCTGATCCCACACCCGGAGGGCGAAGAAGTACGAAGTGGCGATCTCGAGCCCGGTCACGGTGAAGGACTCCACGCTTCCGGGAGCGTTCGGCGTTCCAGTGGCCGCCACCGTTGCCGCGTCGAAGTCGGCCTGCCCGGTGATGGGGCGAGTCGAATAGCGAAGCTCATAGCGGGCCGCCGTGCCCAGGCTTCCGTCATCGCCTACGTCGGTCCACGCCAGGGAGATGCTGTGGGCATCCTGGCCCGTGCTCGTGAGTGCCACCACCGCCGGGGGTATGTCATCGATGACGTTGAAGCCAGCGCTGTCCGCCGGAGCGAGAGCGCCCGCGGTCGCCGTGAGCTGGAAGCCACTGCCCTCCTGATCCAGGGAGAGCTCCGAGAAGGTGGCGATCCCATCGACTGGACTGACGGACACGGCCCCGCTGAGCACAGAGGCGGGGTTGCCGCCCTTGAGCAAAATCGCCACGGGAGGACTGGAGACAGGAGCCCGGTTGCCGAACGCATCCACCAGCTCCACCCGCACGGAGGGGAGCGCGGTCCGCACCCGGCCATTCGTCGGCTGCGTGCTGAACCGAGCCTGGGCCGGAGGAGCAGCGGCGATCTGTAGACTCAGCGTGGCGCTCAGCGAAGCAACAGCCGTATCCGCCACGGTGATCTGCTGGGAGCTCGCAGCGGTCCTCAGCACCACGTCGAAGGAGTGGCGGCCCTCATCCGCCGGGGTGAAGGTGTAGTCCGCGGGCAGGGTGGCCTGCGGGTCCATCGAGGTGAAGTGCACGGTGCCCCGATAGTGGGTCGCCACGTTGCCGAGGGAGTCGCGGATCGTCACCCCGGCGTTCATCACACTCCCCGCCGTCGCCGAGGTGGGCAGTGCCAGCACGAGCACCCTCGGTGGGGCGGGAGCCACCTCGAAGGTGGGGCTGATCGCATCGGCCAGGCCGCTCGACGTGGCCTTCAGCGTGTAGCCAACCCCGGCCTGCCGCAGCACCACCCCAGGGAACCGCGCCACTCCCTGGACAGCCTGGACGGTGAGCGTGCCCTCCAGCGCGGAGACGGGCCCCGGGCCGAGCTGGAGCGAAACTTCATTCGACGCGCTGGCGACGGTGCGCCCGAGTTCGTCCTGAATGGCCACCTCGATCTCGGGCGACAGGGCCTCGCCAGCCGTCGCGGAGAGGCTCGTCGCCAGAAAGGTCAGCTTCACCGCCGGCGGCTGAGAGGAAGGAGGCGGCTTCGGTCCTCCTCCCCCACCACACCCCACGAGCAGCCCGAACCACAGCGCACTCAGCCCGAGCAGCCGGGAGAGTGAGAACGAAGGACGTAACATGAACAACTCCGGAGGGCGCACGGCGCTCCACGGCGGGAGCCCACTGCGCAAAGCCCGGACTGGTTCTACCAGACCCCAGATACCCGGAGGAGCCACCCCCGTGCCCCCATTGAGCTGGCTGGCGATCGTCCACTGGCCCGGGCGATTACCGGAGCCCAGGGGGTGCGCGCCGCTCAGCGCGCGGGTTTGTCGATGCTCGTGCTGGTGTCGCGCACGTTGGTGTTGGCCGCGGCGGACACGTCGCAGGCCCAGGCCCCGGTTGCGGCCTCGTAGCAGGAGAACGCGAGAGCGGAACGAAGAGCGAAGCGCATGCGGATTCTCCGGGTGAGGGGCGCCGGTTGGCTATAGGGAGGCGTTGGGAACTTTCTGGCCGCTCGCGTCCGTGAGTGGCTTTACCTTCAGCTCCCAATCGCTTGCATGATCACCCCCGAGCCCAGGAGCGACCAACCGCCATCGCACACCATCACCGAGCCGGTGATGTAGGACGCCGCGTCCGAGGCGAGGAAGAGCGCCAGGTTGGAGATGTCCGCCTTGGCCCCCATGCGCTGCAGCGGCAGGTGCTGGACGATCTTCTCTCTCGCGTCGTCCGAGGGCGCCAGCCGCTTCATGCCCTCGGTGTCGTCGATGGGGCCTGGGGAGATGGAGTTGATGCGGACCCCTGCCCCACCCCACTCGATGGCCAGCACGCGCGTGAGCATGTCCACGCCGGCCTTCGCCGCGCACACGTGCGCTTGCATCGCCGTGGGCAGGTAGGCCTGCGGCGCGGAGATGTTGATCACGGCGGCGCCCGGCTTGCGCAGGTGCTCGAAGCCCGCCCGGCACGCGTTGAAGGTACCCAGCACGTCAATGTCCAGCACCGCCTTGAAGCCATTGGAGGACATGCCCAGCGCGGGCGCCGGGAAGTTGCCCGCCGCGCCGCACACCAGGATGTCGATCTCTCCGTACGCCTCGCGCGCCGCCTGGAAGGCCTTCTCCACGGAGGCGTAGTCGCGCACGTCCGCGGGCACGCCCATGGCGGTGCCGTGGGCCTGAAGTCCCTTCACCGCGCCCTCGAGCTTCTCCACGTTGCGGCCGTTGATGACGACCTTGGCGCCGGCCTTCACGAAGCGCTCGGCGATGCCGAGGTTGATGCCGCTGCTGCCGCCGGTGACGAAGGCCACCTTGCCGGCGAGCAGCCCGTCCTTGAACACTCCATCAGCCATGACTCATCTCCCCTGGAAGCGCGGAGACCGCCGCTCCATGAAGGCCGAGAACGCCTCGGTCAGATCGTGAGACTGCAAGAAGGCCGAGTTCCACACGGCCACGTAGCGCAGCCCGTCCTCGATGGACTTGTCCGCGCAGTACTCCATCACCTGCTTGGCGCCCTGGACCACGAGCGGTGGGTTCTCGGCGATCTTCCGAGCCGTGGCTCGCGCCGCGGCGAGCAGCGCCTCGGGGGACTCGAACACCTCGTTGACGAGCCCCATCCGCAGCGCCCGCTCCGAGTCGAAATCACCGGCCGTGTAGGCCAGCTCGCGGGTGTGGCCCTCGCCGATGATGCGCGGCAGCCGCTGGAGCGCTCCCAGGTCCGCGACGATGCCGACCCGCGCCTCGCGGAGGCTGAACTTCGCCTCGCGCGAGCAGTACCGGAAGTCACACGCGGCGATGAGATCGATGCCGCCGCCGATGCACCAGCCCTGCACCGCCGCGAGCACGGGCTTGCGGCAGCGGGCGAGCCCCTCGGTGGCGCTCTGCATCCGCTGGATGAGCTGGAGCAGCTTCGTGCGCTCGAAGGCGGCGTTGTTGTCGCCGGTGATGAGCGGCCCGAGCGTCTCCAGCATCGCCGCGATGTCCAGGCCGTAGGTGAAGTGCGTGCCCTCGCCGCGCAGCAGGAGCACACGCACGGACTCGTCGGCGTCGAGCTCCCGGAGGACGTCCGGCATCTCGCGCCAGAAGTCAGGCCCCAGGGCGTTGCCCTTGCTGGGACCCATGAGAACGATCTCGGCGACGCCGTCCGCCTTCTCGATGCGCAGTGACTGGTAAGCCGCGGTCATGCGGTGCCCTCCCTTGCGGGCGGCACCTTACCCCAGCTCGACCACCTTCATGCCGAAGAGCTTGTCCACCGCGAGCAGCAGCTCGTCGCTCACCTGCACCTTGAGCGCTGTGCCGCCGATGAGCGCCTCGGCCTCACCGGGGAACAGCACGCTCACCGCCACCGGCGTGGCGCCCGTGTACTGCTTGGCGATCGCCGCCAGCTTCGACATCCGCTCATCGGTGACCAGATCCGCTGGCACGCGCAGCTCCAGCCGCTTCGTGCGCTTCTCGCGCACCGCCTTCAGGCTCTGGATGTCCTCGACGATGAGCTCGGCCACGGGCGCGTCCTCGTCCCGCTGGCTGATCTGCACCGTGCCCGACACCAGGATGGGGTCATCCCCCTTGAGCAGCGTCTCCCAGTGCTCGTAGCCCGGCTTGGGGCCCGCCTTGGTCCACTTGCCGTCCTTGCCCATCACCGAGCGCGTGCCGTCCTTGCCCGGGAAGCACACCAGCTCGATGGAGCCGGACAAGTCCTCCAGCGTCACCCACGCCATGCGCTTGCCCGTCTTCGTGGGCCGCTCGCGCATCGCCGCGACGATGCCGCCCACCGAGATCTTCTCGTCGCGCCGGGCGCGCTGCACCGACGTCACCGGCCGGGCGTAGCGCTTCAGCTCCTTCTCGTACTGGTGCAGCGGGTGGCCGGACACGTAGAAGCCAATGGCCTCCTTCTCGAAGGCCAGCCGCTCCTTCTCCGGCCACTCCTCCACCGGCGCGAACTCGTCCTTGAGCGCGGCGCTGGCGCCTCCCGAGGCCGGCCCCGCCAGCATCCCGAACAGCGAGCTCTGCCCAGCCGCCTTGTCCTTCTGGCTGGACGAGCCGCGGTTCATCGCCTTCTCGATGGTCTCGAAGAGCTGGCGCCGCGGGCGCTTCTCGAAGTCGAACGCGCCGGCCTTCACCAGCGCCTCCAGCACCTTGCGGTTCACGCGCCGGCTGTCCACGCGCTCGCAGAAGTCGAACAGGCCCTTGAAGGAACCCTCCTTGCGCGCCTCGACGATGGCCTCGATGGCGCCCTCGCCCACGCCCTTGATGGCGCCCAGGCCGAAGCGGATCTTCCCGTCCACCGCGCCGAAGGCCATGTCCGACTGGTTCACGTCCGGCGGCAGCACCTGGGTGCCCGACTCGCGGGCCTCGCCGATGTGCCGCACCACCTTGTCAGTGTTGTCCTTCTCGCTGGTGAGAAGGGCGGCCATGAACTCGACTTTGTAGTGCGCCTTGAGCCACGCCGTGTGGATGGTGACCAGGCCGTAGGCGGCCGAGTGGCTCTTGTTGAAGCCGTACTCGGCGAACTTCTCCATCAGATCGAAGATCTCGCCGGCCACCTTCAGATCGACGTTGTTCTTCTTGCAGCCCTCGAGGAAGCCGGCGCGCTCGGCCTGCATGACCTCGGCCTTCTTCTTGCCCATGGCGCGGCGCAGCAGGTCCGCGCGGCCCAGGGTGTAACCCCCGAGCACTTGCGAGATCTGCATCACCTGCTCCTGGTACACGATGACGCCGTAGGTGTCCTTGAGCACCGGCTCCAGCAAGGGGTGCGGGTACACCACCGGCTCGCGGCCGTGCTTGCGGTTGATGAAGACGTCCACCATGCCCGAGTCCAGCGGACCCGGCCGGTAGAGCGCGCCCGCGGCGATGACGTCCTCGAAGCACGACGGCTTGAGCTTCATCACCATTTCGGTGAAGCCGCTGGACTCCATCTGGAAGACGCCGGCCGTGTCGCCGTTGGCCATCAGCTCCCACATCTTGTCGTCGACCAGGGGGATGTCCTGCCGCTCGAGGGGCTTGTCCTTGAACTTGTCGCGATGGTTGCGGTTGATCAGATCCAACGCGTTCTGGATCACCGTGAGCGTCTTGAGCCCGAGGAAGTCGAACTTCACCAGGCCGGCGGCCTCGACCTCGTCCTTGGCGAACTGGGTGATGAGCGTCTTCTCACCGGGCGGCTGGTAGACGGGGACGAACTCCCACAGCGGCTTGTCGGCGATGACGACACCGGCGGCGTGCATGCCAGGCTGGCGGTGCAGGCCCTCCAGCGCGAGGGCGATCTCCAGCACGTCCTTGGTGGTGACGGGCTTGCCCTCGACTTCGCCGATGTTCGTGGGCTTCTCGATCATCTCCTTGAGGCGGGGCTCGGTGTCGATGGCCTCCTTGAGGGTGATGTTGAGCACCTCGGGGACCAGCTTGGCGATGCGGTCTCCCTCGCTGAAGGGCAGGCCGAACACGCGGCACACGTCTCGCAGCACGCTCTTGGCCTTCAAGCTGCCGAAGGTGATGATCTGCCCGACGTTGTTCTCGCCGTACTTGTGCGAGACGTACTTGATGACCTCGTCCCGGCGGTCCTGGCAGAAGTCGATATCGAAGTCCGGCATCGACACGCGCTCGGGGTTGAGGAAACGCTCGAAGAGCAGGTTGTACGGGATGGGATCGAGGTCCGTAATGCGCAGCGCGTACGCCACGAGCGAGCCCGCGCCCGAGCCACGTCCCGGCCCCACCGGGATGTTGGCCTTCTTGGCCCAGTTGATGAAGTCCTGAACGATGAGGAAGTAGCCGCTGAACCCCATCTTCTGGATGACGCCAATCTCCAGGGTGAGGCGGGCGCGGTAGATGTCCGGGTCGAACTTGGCGCCAGCCTTGTGCAGCTCCTTGAAGCGCTCGTGGAGCCCCTCGAAGGCCAGCTCCGCCATGTAGCTGTCCGGGGTGTGGCTGTCGGGCACCTTGAAGGTGGGCAGCATGGGCTTGCCCAGCTTGAGCTCCAGGTTGCACTGCTCGGCGATGCGCTGGGTGTTGTGGACGGCCTCGGGGATGTCCTTGAAGAACTCCAGCATCTCCTGGGGGCTGGTGACGTAGAGCTTGTCCGTGGAGTGCTTCATGCGCTTGCCGTCCGCCAGCGTCTTGCCGCTGGCGATGCACATGAGCAGCTCGTGCGCCCGCGCGTCCTCGCGCTTGATGTAGTGGGCGTCCGCGGTGGCGCACAGGGGGATGTCCAAGTCCCGGCTGAGCGTCTTGAGGTTCTCGTTGGCCTTTTCCTGCTCAGGCATGCCGTTGGACTGGACCTCGAGGAAGAAGTGGCCGGGCTCGAAGATGTTCTTGTACTCGAGCGCCGCCTTGCGGGCGTGATCCATGTCCCCGCGGAAGCAGGCGCTGGTGACTTCACCGCCCAGGCACGCGGTGAGCGCGAACAGGCCCTTGCTGTGCTCGGCCAGCAGCTTCTTGTCGATGCGCGGGTGGTAGTAGAAGCCGTCCATGTACGCGCGGGAGGCCAGGACGCGGAGGTTGGCGTAGCCCTCGGCGTTCTGGGCGACGAGGATGAGGTGGTGGGCCACCTTCTCGGTCCGGTCCTCGCGGCCCTTGGTGCCGGCGACGTAGGCCTCCATGCCGATGATGGGCTTGATGCCGGCGTCCTTCGCCTTCTTGTAGAAGTCGATGGTGGCGAACATGTTGCCGTGATCGGTCACGGCCACGCTCGACATCCCCTTCTCCTTCACCGTCTTGATGAGGTCCTTCATCCGGATGGCGCCATCCAGGAGGGAGTACAGGGTATGCAGGTGGAGATGGGTAAAGGACATGGCGGAGTAGTAAGCGAGAGACCGAGCGAACAATAGGGGCGCGAAACGCGGCCCGCCAGTGATGCCTGACAGGTAGGCTTCCAGGCCAGCAAATCGGCCTCGGGCACGTTTCATGCCACGCCCGGGTTGGAAGGGGAAGCGCTTACTTCCTGGGTTGGGCGCCGCTCTGTGAAGTTCCCTCCTCCGGTAGGTAACACCCATGCCCCCGCTTCCCCACCCTCGCTCGGCCGCTCCCGGGTGCTCGGCTGCGGGGCAGGCGCGGGCTCTGCGCTTCATACTTCTTCACGCGGGAGAAAAACCCCCTCAACGCGCCCCGGGCATCTTCTGCACCGTCGCCACGAAGGCGAAGCCCACTTTGCGGGCCCCAGGGCCCTACCGGGAGAACACGCCATGAAGAAGATCGCCATTGCCGCCTCCGCCGTCCTCGCCGTCGTCCTGCTCAGCGGCTTCCGAGGAGGCGGCTGGGGTGGGCACCGGGACCCCGAGCGCATCAAGCAGTTCATCACCTGGAAGGTGGACGACAAGCTGGAGGACCTCAACGCCACGGACGCGCAGAAGCAGACGGTGCACGCGGTGAAGGACCGGCTCTTCGAGCAGGGCAAGCAGCTGGCCGAGGAGCACCAGGCCACGCGCCAGGAGGTCCTCACCCAGCTCGAGTCGGACACCCCGGACGCGCAGAGGCTGCACTCGCTGGTGGACGCCCGCATCGACGCGGTGCGCGCCTTCGCCCACCAGGTGGTGGACGCCGCACTGGAGGTGCACCGCGCCCTCACTCCGGAGCAGCGCAAGCAGCTGGCCACCGAGTACCGCGAGAAGATGGACGTCCACTGAGTGTCGTCCGCCAACGGCTCGCCTCCTTCGGGGAAGGGCGAGCCGTGCCGCACTGAACGGCGCGGGGGAGAGAAGGTGGCCGCGAGAGGCTCCGGCACTATGTTCAGTGCGTGGAATACACGGATTACGCTCGCCGCCTGCTGTCGCATGCCCCCCTCGCGGATGTGGCCGAGTACGGCCGGGTGACGGAGGCGGGGAAGGAATACCCGCTCTTCCGGCTCACGGTGCCTGGCTCGCGCTGGCTGGTCATCACCTCGGGGTTCCATGGAGAGGAGCCCGCGGGCCCGCTGACGCTGGCGGAGAGCTTCGCGGAGATCGTCGCCTACGCGCGAGCCCGGGACGTGGGGCTGCGCGTCTATCCGTGCATCAACCCCTCGGGCTTCGAGGTGGGCACGCGCTACAACCGCAGCGGGGAGAAGCCGAACAATGACTTCCTCCGCTACGAGGTGGCGCCGGGCCAGTGGAAGGGCGAGCTGGCGCGGGGCGAGTCCTTCCTGCGCTGGGTCCTCTACGACGGCGGGCCCAAGGAGACGCGGGCGGTGCGAGCGGACATCGATCGCTTCGCGCCTCCGGCCGCGGCGCTGGACATCCACCAGGACAACTACCTGGGGATGGCCGCCACGTACGCGTACACGTTTGGGGACTCGGCGGCGTACCGGCCGCTGATGGAGGCGGCCGCCGCGCACGTGACGGTCATCCGCCAGCAGAAGGTGGACGAGTACAACCACACGGACGCGGATGGGCTCATCGTGTCCCATGATGGGAGCGTCACGGACTACTTCACGCGCAAGGGAGTGCCCTACACCGCCGCGCTGGAGACGACCACACGGACTCCGCTAGCCTCCTGCCACGCAGTGAACCTGATCTGGATCCGCGGCTTCATCGACTTGGCCGCGCGTGGAGGAACGTGATGGAGCGCCGCCTGTGCGCTCGTCCTCATACGGGCCAGTCGACTTCGACCTGATCCAGCGGCGTGAACTCGACATTGCGGACCTTCGCCCGCTCGAACGCTGTCTTCACCTCTTCCACCACGAACTTCCACCCGACGAACTCCGCCGGCATGAAGAGGTCGGAGCCATCCCACGAAGCTGGATCAAAGAGCAGCCCCTTGCGCACCGGGAAGACGCCAGCCGGGTAGATCCGAGGCACCTCGACGCTTCGAGTGTAGTCGATGTTTCCGCACCGGCCCGTGAAGGCCAGCCCGCTGTAGCCCGGAATCACCTGGCCCTGCTTGTCTCGCACGGAGACATCGTAGAGAGACCAGCCAGTGAACCCGTGCGACCGCATGAGTTGCACGACAGAATCCGCGATGATGACCGGCGTTCCCATCGTCGTACGAATCACTTCCACTGGCTTGGCGCGCCCCATTACCCAGTCGACTGTGACTGGGTGGGACGGCCGCATTTCAGCGCGCGTCACGCCAAAAACTTCGTCGGTATTCAGGTTGATGTCGCCTCTGAACGCCCTGCTGCTCCCCGGCTCCTCGAGGAGGAAGATCCTGTCGAAACCGGGGAAGTCCCTAGTAGTTGACTTGGAACCCATACTCGCCCGCCAGGTCTCTTCCATACTGAAGCGCCTGCTCAAAAGTAGGTTTGCCGTCGAAGAACTTCACCCATTTCCTGGTGTATGCGGCTGCGTTCTTGAGGTGACTGGACTGATCCCACCATGCGCCGAACCTTGGATCGTGGATGTTGATCCCCAGTTCCTGAAATCTCTTTGCGAGTTGCTGAGGGAACACGTGATGAGCGTGCGCCTCCTTGGGCATGCGGCCCGTCAGGCGCGCAAGGTTCTCCCGGAAGTTGCCCTCCGTGAAGGACTTGAAACCGCCGCGCGCCTCCTTCTCGGCACCGGTGTCCTGCCCACCCTCACCCGAAGATTTTCCCGGCGCCATGAGGACATAGATGGCACCGACGCCTGTTCCCAGCGCGACGGCCGTGGTGCCCACCGGCACCACCACATTCTCGACGGCCAGTGTTCCCTCAGCGGAGAGTGACAGCACCGACAGTCTCGCTCCCGCCGTACCGACTCTCGCCGCCGTACCGGCCGCGCTGCCGTAGAGCATGAGCAGGTGCGTGGACAACCGGGCCGCCTCGCGGATTTGCTCCTGCAACGGAAGCGCGGAGTAGCGCGCGAAGTAGTCAGGCGAGGACGCAATGAGGGCCGCCACGGCGGACGGCAGTTGCTGCAGCCCCTGAATGCTTCTCACGGGAGAGGTGAAGAACTGCGCCAGCGCCAGCCCCAGCTCGCCCAGCGCATCCTGCGCCCCATCGAGCGCCGCGTTGAGCGCATCGTGCTCCAGGCCCAGCTCTCCCAGCAGGGGCCCCGACGTGCGCAGAGAGTCGTCCACGGGATAGAAGACACCGCCCTTGTCCCGATAGAAGGCCCCTACCTCGAAGGTGCCCGCCATGAGCCGGCCCTCTCGCAGCTCGACGCGGCCCATGCGCTGGAGGGGCTTTCCCGTGAGGGCGCCAACCAGGTAGCCATCCGGCCGCATCACCACCAGGAGGTGAAAGGGACGGATGCGCTGGAGCAGCTCGGCATAAGGCACGTCCTCATCCCGAGTGAGCACCTCGCGCAACAGGAAGAAGAGGGTGCGGCGTGGGCCGAAGCTTTGGAGGGTTGTCGGCGTACGCGTCAGCGCCTTCCACAGCTCTCTTGCGTCATCGGTTTCCAGCGCCTCTCCCGCCTCGTGCCAGGAGGACTCCTCCAGGGCCACCGATTGCTGCAGGACTTGGAAATCATCCCGCTTCCCCAAGAAGCCCGAGCCACCCTCACCCTGAGCGAATTCGGGAGGGAGCGCTTCATCTCGGAACGTGGAGTGTCGCCCTGCTGCACCGCTGGTGGCGCAGCCGGTCATCCACGTCAGCGCGAGCAGCGCGAGCAGCGCGAACCAGGAGCGCATTGCCTCCTGAGGTGGAATCCTTCCGAATGGATCGTGCCGTGCCCGAATGCCGAACCCTCCTGGGTTCCGACACTACCACCAGCAGGTATCCGTCCGGGGGAAGCGGAGGAAGATCGCCGCTCTGGAGACACCCCGAGGACTCCGCTAGGGTCCCGCCACGCAGTGAACCTGATCTGGATCCGCGGCTTCATCGATCTGGCCGCGCGTGGAGGAACGTGATGGAGCGCCGCCCCCTGGGAAGCACTGGCCTGCAGGTCTCCGCGCTGGGGTTTGGAGCCGGGCCGATCGGGGATGCGGCGCTGTCCGAGGATGAAGCCGCGAAGCTGCTGCATGGGGCACTGGACGCGGGGATCAACCTGCTCGACACGGCGCCCAGCTATGGGCTGTCCGAGGAGCGGATCGGCCGGCACCTGCAGGGGCGGCGCGGGGAGTTCGTGCTGTCGACGAAGTGCGGCTACGGCGTGCCAGGGGTGGAGGACTGGACGGGGCCGTGCATCACCCAGGGCATCGAGCTGGCGCTGCGGCGGATGCGCACGGAGGTGATCGACGTGATGCACTTCCACTCGTGCTCCATAGGCGTGCTGGAGCGGCCGGGCGTGGTGGATGCGCTCACCCGAGCCGTGGAGCAGGGCAAGATCCGAGTGGCCGCGTACTCCGGGGACAACCACGCGCTGGAGCATGCGCTGAACATGGGCCGGTTCAGGTCGATACAGGTATCCGTGAACCTGTTCGACCAGCGTGCCATCGACTGGGGCGTGGCGCGGGCACGGGAGCGCGGAGTGGGAGTCATCGCCAAGCGCCCGCTGGGGAATGCGCCGTGGAGGTTCTCGGAGCGCCCGGGGGCCCAGGACGTGGCGCTCTACTGGGACCGGATGCGCCAGATGGCGTTGGATCCGCACGGCCTGGAAGGGAGCGAGTTCGCGCTGCGCTTCGCTGCCTTCGTTCCTGGCGTGGCGAGCTGCATCGTGGGCACCACGCGATTGGAGAACCTCCTGAGCAACGTGCGCGCCCTGGAGCACGGTCCCCTGGCACCGGAACTCGTCACACAAGTTCGAGACGCATTCCGGCGCAATGACCACGGATGGGATGGGCAGATCTGAGCCTGCTCACCCTGGAGCCATGCCTTCAGGATGAGAGGCTTCAGCGGTTGGCGGCCACCACGCGCGACCACATGGTCAGCAGGTTGCGAACCACCGGACCCTCCGGAATCTCCGCCACTGGCGGCACGTCCACCTGGATCCCGTGCTCCGCCAGCCGCGTGAACGGGTTGGACGCATCCCCCGTCTTGATGGGCACCGCCGGATCCGCCGGCCGGAAGCCAAACCCCAGCGCCCGCTCCTGCACTGGACGGCTCCGCAGGTACGCCAGCCACTGCCGCGCCGCGTCCCGCTGGTTCGGCGTCACCCACGAGGCCTGCAACACCGCCGCCGGGTGATCGCTCCAGAGCGTCAACGGCGGGTAGTACACCTTCAGGTTCCCCCACCGCCCCTGCGCGTTCGCGATCTGCGAGATCGCCAGGTTCTCGTACACCACCGCGATGTCGTACTTCGATGGCCCGAACCGGACCATGTCCGTCATGAACGTGCCCGTGGATGTCTCGAACTTCGTCACGCCCTTCTCCAGCTGCTTGATCCACTCCTGGTACTTCGGATCCAGCAGATCCCCCACCGTCAGGCCCGAGCGCTTGTTGTAGTACTCGAACGTCGCCAGCAGCATCGCCTGCAACCCCGAGTTCGAGCGCGTCGGATCCGTGTGCCCCAGCTTCACGAAGCCCCAGTCCGCCTTGCCTCCAATCGCCGGCCAGCCCTGATCACTCGCCACCGCCTTGTGGATCGTCTTCCAGGACACCCCCTTGCCCTCGCCCGCCTTCAACAGCACGTTCGCCCGGTCCTCCCACACCACGAACACCAGCGGCGTGATCACCAACGGCTGCGGCGCATCCTCCCCGTCCTTCGCGAACAGCGGCCCGCGCGACGGCTCCGTCGCCCAGTCCGACTCCAGCATCTTCAGCACCGCCGAGTCCGCCGGGCTCCACACCGTCGGCTTCTCCCGGCCATCCAGGATCCCCTGCGCCGAGTCCAGCGAGCCCCGGCCCACCAGGTTCACCTTGATGGAGGGGTGCTCCTGCTGGAAGCTGGCCGCCGCGGACTCCACCCACTCCTTCTTCTCCGTGCTGTAGAGGAAGGTGATCTCCGTCACCTCCGTGGGCGCGGCCGGCTTGCTCGGTCCGCCGCTGCCCTGCCCGCTGCTCCCCGTGTCTCCGGAGCCGTTGCCGCGCTGGGACAGGTAGAACACCCCGCCTACCGCCGCGAGGAAGCCGATGATGCTCAGGACCCTGGGACTCATGTGGTGACTCGTACCTCAAGGGAGGACGACCAACGCGAGCAACCCGACGACATGGGACTTGCGCATCGCTATATTCCTCCTCCTGCGGCCTCCGGGTAACGACTGTGCAACGCCCCTTCCCCGTGCCTCAAGAGGTTGACCCCATAACTCACCTGCTTCTTGCATCCCTGTCACAGCACTGTCACGAAGCAGTCCCCTTGGAGATCCAATCACCATGAGAGCACTCCGAATCCTGCTGTTGGGCCTGTGCGCCGCCCTGGCCGCCTGTGCGGCGAAGAAGCCACCTCCTCCCCAGCGCTTCACCCTGGGTGACAGCCACGTGGAGTACCGCGACTACAGCCTGGTGAAGGGCTCGCTGTGCGCCGCGGATCCGCGCAAGCTCGCGCCCGAGCTGCAGAAGATCAACGAGCTGCTGGAGCAGTTCATCGCCAGGGCGGACGAGGCGGCCAAGCCGGACGCGAACGCCGAGCAGGTGCAGGCGCTGCGCGAGGGCTCCAAGTCCCTGGGCCCCGTGGTGCAGGTGCACGGCAAGAACCTGGCGGGGCTGAGCGCGTGCGGCTTCAAGAAGCAGGCGCCCTTCCCGGAGCTCATCAAGAAGGGCGGCGAGGTGGTGACGCAGGCCAAGGCGAAGCTGGCCGAGGCCCCCACCGTCCTGGCCGACGCGGATCAGCGGCTGGCCGAGAAGAAGTGGCGCGAGGAGTCCACCACGCGCGAGGCGGCCGCCAAGCAGACGTTCTGCACGGCGAAGACGCAGGTGGGCAGCGGGGACCTGTACTTCGCGCGCCAGGAGCCCCACGGCAAGACGCAGTGGATGTTCTGCGACGGCATCATCGTGGAGCAGGCCTCGGGCGGCGAGCCCACGGTCATCATCCCCGAGTCCATCAGCAAGAAGGATCGCAAGCGCATCCAGGACAAGCGCTACCTGGAGGCGGCCAAGGGCCTCCCCGCCGAGGAGATCGACAAGCCCGGCGCGGAGAAGAAGCCCGAGTCCAAGGAGTAGCCCGGGCCCGGGCCTCCTCGTCTGCACGGGGAGGCCCAGGGCGCGGAGGACGGCTGGCACCTACTGCATATAGGTGACCACGACGTGGTTGCCGGTGACCATCAGCCGGCGCGGCGCCGAGCCGCTGCCCGCGATGGTCATGTCGAAGTTCAGCGGCGAGCGCAGGGCCCGCTTGTTCATCTCATCCTTCAGCGTGTCCTCGGCGCTGGGGTCGCGCTTGGAGACGAGCCGGGCCGAGGTGGCCTGCGCCTTGGCGTGCAGGATGTTGCCCTCCAGCGTGAGCTGCACCTCCAGGTCGGCCAACACTCCATTGGCGATGGCGTTCTGGAAGTCCTGCACCTGCTTCTTGGCGAACGACGGCACGCTGCCGGTGTAGCGCACGTTCACGCCTCGCAGGAACGCCTGGCACAGCACCCGGTTGCGGGAGATGAACCGGAAGCCCGAGAGCTTCTCGAGGACGATCTCCCCCTCCAGCTTGCTGTTGAACTCCCGCCCGGGCATCCGGTACGGCAACGTCTGGCTGGCGAGCTGCTCCAGCATCGCGGGCGTGAAATACATGGAGAACGCCGGCCCGCTCTGCCCGGGAGAGGCGAGCTCCGCCTGGTACGCGGAGGAGGCCTGGACGGTCTGATCCGCCGCCTGGATGGCCATGTTGAGGTTCCGCTGCTCCTCCTCCAGCCGCTGCACGCGCAAGCGCGGGTCCGCGGAGCAACCTCCCAGCAGCGCGGACACTCCCAGCGCCGCGAGCGCAAGCCTCGAGCTCGAACGGATGCTCACGGCGACGTCACCCGGCAGTTGCCCTGCACTACACGCCAGTTGCCCGCGGCGCGGGGCGGAGAGAAGGTGGCCGTCATCTTGTAGCTCTGGTGGGCCAGGCCCAGCTTGCCGTGGACCTCACCCGAGCGAGGCAGTCCCTTCGGCGGGGCCTTGGCGGGCATCACCCCGGCGCACCCAAGGTTCTGCAGCCCGGCCGCGTTCTCCGCCCGCGTGGCCGAGGCGAAGGCCTGCTCCACCTGCGCATTCTTCTGGCTGAGCTCCGCCTGGAGCGCGCGGTTGTGCTCCTCCAGCTCGTCCGCGCGAGCATCGGGCGAGCTGCCTCCTCGTGTCGCCGCACTTCCCGATGAGCAACCCGAGGCCAGCAGCAGCAGCGCCACGGGCAGACACCACTTCGAGGGTCCGTTCATGCCCGCGAAGCTAGCATGTGAGTCATGCCCCCATCCGCGCGACACGCTGCGCGAGGTGCGCATCTCCTCCCGTCTCGATGGCGCGCAGGTGGGTCTGCAGCGCCCCGCCCGAGCCCTGCAGGTGCGCCTCCAGGTGCGGCTTGAGTGCATTCCAGCGCCGCTGCCACCCCACCTCGGAGCCGCCTCGCAAGTCGGTGCGCTCGGAGAGCAGCAGCCCCACGCGCAGCGCGAGCTCTGGGTTGGACAGCGCCTCCGCCTCGCGGACCACCGCCGCGGGGCCTCCTGCCGCCGGAGCCCCGGCCGGAGCACGCTTCCACTGCTGCGTGGTCCGGACAAACGCCGCCACATCCAGCTCGGCCAGCAGCGCCATCGCGAGCCGGAGCGGGAGCCGCCCCTTGCCCGCGGGAGCCACCACGCGCCCCATGAGTGACTCGAACGCGGGCCCCAGCGTGGCGTGGGTGGCCGGATCGATTCCGCCCAGAGCACGCAGCGCTCGCCGGGCGCGCCGCACGAGGTGGTTCACCTGCCAGCTCCGCTTGCCCAGCCGGGCCTCCAGCGCCGAGAGCGCCTGGGCCGCCGCCGCCACCTGCTCCGCCGTCGGCTTGGCCGGACGCAGCCTCGGGGGCAGCTCGGGCTTGGGAGGAGGCTCCTTCTCCTTGCGCGGGGCGGCGGGCTCGGGAGCCGCCTCGCCACCCTCGGTCACCTCGCGGTAGCCCTCGCGCAGCTTCTCCGCGACCTTCTTGTCGTACTCGCGGCGCGCGCTCTCCTCATCCGGGAAGCCCTTCTCCTTGCGCTGCCCCGCGGTCCCAATCCGCCCGTAGGTCACGATGAAGGTGCTGCCCTGCAGCTCCGGGTTCCAGAACTTGGAGCTGGTGCCCTCGACGAACTCGAACCTGCGCATGCCATGGACCTCCGGCGTGGGAGCCCCCAGGCTACTACGGACGGCGGCCCGGGCTCAGGGCTTCGCCTGCTCCATCTCACGCAGCCCCGCCTCCCGTGTCATTCGCCCCTGGTAGCCCAGCTCCCGGCGAGCCTTCGCGTCGCTCACGGTGACCTCCTGGCCCACGAGGAGTACCTCCGCTCGGGTCACCGGCGGGCTGCCCGGAAGCGAGAGGAAGTTCCAGAGCACCTCGGACACCGAGGCCAGGCCCATCGCCAGCCCGAAGGGGATGGTCCCCCTGCCCGGCGTCACGCCCTGGGTCTTCAGCATCGCGGTGATGAAGTCGCGGAAGTCGGCCGGCTCGCCATCCGTGAGGAAGTACGCCTGGCCGCCGACGCCCTTCTCCGCCGCGAGCAGGAGCCCTTCCACGCAGTTGGCGACATGGCAGGTGGACGTCTTGTAGTGGCCGCCGTTGAACCAGCGGAACTTCCCCGACTTCACCGCCTGGATGATGTTGGGGAGCAGAGCGTTGTCGCCCTTGCCCCAGACGAAGCGGGGGCGCATGGCGATGGTGGTGAACTCGGGCGAGTTGACCGAGAGGACGAGCCGCTCCGCGGCGTTCTTCGTCGCGGGGTAATTGCCGATGGGCTTCTCCGGAAGAGGCCGCGTCTCGTCCACGTTGACCAGCGGCGAGCCGTCCACGAGCACCGCCTCGGTGCTGACATGGATCAGGCGTTTAACCCCCGCCCCCCGCGCCGCCTCCAGCACGTTCTCCGTGCCGCGCACGTTGGCCTCGAAGAAGGCCTCGCGGGGGCCCCAGCTCTTCACGTACGCCGCCGAGTGGAAGACGATCTCGCAGCCCTCCATGCCGCGCTTGAGCACCTCCACGTCCGAGAGATCTCCCGGGACCGGCTCGGCGCCCGCCAGACGCACCTCGTTCTGGGCGGCCTCGGAGCGCCCCAGGGCTCGCACCGTGTGTCCCTGCTCACGCAGGGCCGCGATGAGATGCTTGCCCACGAATCCAGAACCACCCGTGACGAATGCGCGCATGCTCTTGCTCCTGGCAGAGTGCCCACGCCTACTACCGTTCACGCGCCTCCGCCAGCATGCGGCGGGGCTCGCGCGTCAGAACATGTCTGGGGTGGGCCGAACTCCGGTCTGCCCGTCTCCATGTCGGCCTCCCGCTCGCGCCAGGCACGGGCGCCCAGGGGCAAGATACGCGGAGCCCGAATCCCGAGCACGCGCTACCGGCACGCAGGCGCTACCATCGCTCGCATGATCCGCCCCGCTACGTCCGCAGACGTCCCCGCCATCATCCACCTCATCCGAGCGCTGTCCGATTACGAGAAGCTCTCGCACCAGGTCGTCGTCGACGAGGCGCGGCTGCGCGAGCACCTGTTCGGCGCCCGGCCCTACGCCGAGGTGCTGCTCGCCGAGGAGCCGGGGCGAGTGGTGGGCTACGCGCTCTACTTCCACACCTACTCGACGTTCCTGGGCAGCCCGAGCCTGTACCTGGAGGACCTCTTCGTCCTGCCCGAGCACCGCGGGCGGGGACACGGCAAGGCGCTGCTTGCGCGGCTGGCTCGGATCGCCGTCGAGCGCGACTGCGGGCGCTTCGAGTGGATGGTGCTCGACTGGAACACGCCGGCCATCCAGTTCTACGAGTCCCTGGGGGCACTGGTGGCTCCCGAGTGGCAGTTGTGCCGGATGACAGGTGACGCGCTGCTGCGGTTCGCCGCGACCGCCACTTGAGTCCTGGAGGAAGCCTGATGATCGCCAGCGTCGATGTGGACTACCGGCCAGACGCCACCGTGGCGGCGTGCGTCGTCTTCCGGGACTGGGGCGACGAGGCCGAGGCGGCGCACTTCATCGACCGGGGGCCTCCGGCCGAGCCCTATGTCCCTGGCGAGTTCTACCGCCGGGAACTGCCCGGCCTGCTGCGCGTGCTGGCGCAGGTGCCCGACCCGCTAACGACGGTGATCATCGACGGCTACGTGTGGCTCGCGGGAGAGGATCGGCCTGGGCTGGGCGCCCACCTGTACGAAGCGCTCGAGCGGCGAGTGCCCGTCATCGGCGTGGCCAAGACGGCCTTCCACGCCAGCCGGCTCGCGGTGCCGGTGCTGCGTGGGCAGAGCCAGCGCCCCCTGCTCGTGACTGCCGTGGGAGTGGACGTCCAGGCCGCGGCGGCCTGCATCCAGCGCATGCACGGGCCGTCGCGGCTGCCCACCTTGCTCAAGCGCGTGGACCGGCTGTGCCGCGAATCCTGAGGCACCAGCCCCCTATGTTCGCCTGCTCGATGACACGTGGGGTGCGGCTCGGGGAGGCACCCTCGCGCCACCCCCAGCGAATTTCTTAAGATGATGACAGGTGGGGTGCCTGACCACCGGGGAGACGTCTCGCAACCATGACCCTGAATGAGTTCTTCGACGCGGCCTACCAGTGGGGCGAGCTGCACGCGCAGCTCATCCTCCTGCTGGCCGTGGGCATCCCCGTCGTAGGCACGCTGGCGGCCTTCATCGGCAGGGGAGGCAAGACGGACGAGGACGGACGCTTCATCGCGAGCGCGGTGATGGGGTTCTCCATGTTCGTGGTGGTGCTGGAGATCATGGCCCTCTTCGTGGGGGTCTTCGTCCGGGACGCCAGCCTCCTCGACGCCAACGCGGCGCTGGTGTTCGCGCCCATCATCTGCCTCATCGGCTCCGTGCTGGGCCTGCGCCTGGTGTTCCCCCTGGCCGAGATCGGCGTCATCCGCACACTGCTGGACATGGCCGGGTTCTTCGTCTCCTGCCTCTTCGTCATGTGGTTCATGGCGAAGTTCCATGGCTGGAGCATCATGATCTTCGGCTCGCTCTTCACCTTCATCCTGCTCGCGGTGATGGGGTTCTTCTTCATGCGCTGGCAGTACCGCAAGGCGTTTGGGCTGAACCGGCGCACACCCCACCCAGCCCGTGTCCGCTCTCATTACGACTCCGAGTAGCTCGCGCTTAATTTAAGGAGCCCCCTGGGGTGAACCTCTCCTGCCAGTCCTGTGGGGCCCAGCTCGTGGTGGCGGACACGCTGCGCACCGCGACGTGCCCGTACTGCGCGGCGCCCTCCGTGGTGGAGCGCCCGCCGACTCCCGACCGGCCACCGCCTACCTTCGCGCTCGGCTTCGTGCAGACGCCGCAGAAGGCCCGGGAGCTGGCGCGGGAGAACCTGCTCCGCCGCAGCTTCTGGGCGCCCTCCAGCGTCCGCAACGCCTCGGTCGAGGAGCTGCGGGGCATCTACGTGCCGGCCTGGCTCTACAGCGCGCTGGCCGAGTCCGACTTCAGCGCCACCATCGGCGAGGACTACACGGAGACGGAGACGTACACGACGACGGAGAACGGGAAGACGGTCACCAAGACGCGGCAGGTGACTCGGACCGAGTGGCGCCCGCTGCGAGGCCGCCACGCGGAGTACATCCCAGATGTGCTCGTCACCGCCTCCTCGGGCCTGCCCAATGACGAGCTGGAGCACATCGAGCCGTTCGATCTCCGAGCCCTGCGGCGCTACGACGACGCGCTCGTGGCCGGGTGGATCAGCGAGGAGCCCTCGCTGCCCCCGCAGCAGTGCCAGGAGCAGGCCCGTGCGGAGGTGGTGGAGCACCTGCGCCAGCGGCTCGCGTCCTTCATGCCGGGGGACTCGCATCGGGACTTGCAGTACTCGACCCGGTTCCATCAGGAGTCCCTGGTGGTGTGCCTGCTGCCCGTCTGGGTGCTGGCCCTGCGGCATGATCCGAAGTCGCCGCCGCTGCGCTTCCTGGTGAACGGGCAGACGGGGAAGGTGCACGGCCGGGTGCCGGTGTCCTGGGTGAAGGTGCTGATCGCCGTGGTGCTGGGCCTGCTGGTGCTGGGCGGCTTGTACCTCCTGCTGTCATCGCACGGGAAGGGGCTGCGATGACCTCCGTCGAGGCGCAGTGCCAACGCTGCCACAGCCGGTTGGAGGCCGAGGACCTCCGCTGCCCCGTCTGCGCGCTGCCCACGCCGAGGGTCGCCCGCACCGTGGATCGCGAGCGCGCCCGCCTGATCCGCTGCAGCCACTGTGGGGCGGCCATGGCGTACTCGGTGGAGGCGCAGGCACCCAAGTGCGCCTACTGCGCGTCGGAGATGCGCCTGGAGACGCAGGAGGATCCGATCGATCAGGCGGACCGGTTCGTCCCCTTCGAGGTGGGGCCTGATCAGGCGCACGAGGCGCTGGCGGCGTTCCTGGGCACGGGAGGCTTCTTCCGGCCCAAGGATCTGGCGAGCCGCTCGGCGCTGGACTCGATGCGGCCCCTGTGGTGGCCTGGCTGGAACCTCAACGCGACGGTCCAGGCCACCTGGACGGCCGATACCAATGTGGGGGCGCATCGGAGCAACTGGGCGCCGCACTCGGGAGAGACTCAGCTCGTCCTCGACAGCATCCTCGTCTCCGCGTCGAGAGGCCTGACGCTCAAGGAGACAGAGAAGCTCTCTTCGCATTACGAGCTCTCCAAGGCAAAGCCCGAGCCCGACGGCCCTCCCAAGGCGCAGGTGGAGCTCTTCGACGTGACGCGCTCGGGGGCGCGGCGGCAGATCCTCGCCGCGGTGGAGAACATGGCCCGCGAGCACATCGCGAAGGCGGATCTCCCGGGCAGCCGCCATCGCAACCTGCGCGTGGCGGTGGTGCTCTCGGGGCTGGACACCTCGCACTACGCGCTGCCGGCCTACGTGCTCGCGTACCGCTTCAAGAAGAAGCTGTACCGCGTGGTGGTGCACGGGCAGGACGCGCGCTGCGTCCTCGGTGAGAAGCCCCTCTCCTGGGCGAAGGTGGCGGTGACCGTGCTCCTGGTCCTGGCGGTCCTCGTGCTCGTGGCGCTGGTGCTCAGGAACTCTTGAGCAGGCACGCTCAGGGTCACCCGTGCCGCTCGTCCCGGGTGGCGATGATGTGCCGATAGGGGATGACGCGGATGAGCTCGTCCACGGTGGTCAGGCCCGCGGCGATCTTCTCCAGCGCGTCGTCGACCATGGTCTTGAAGAAGTGCTCGCGGGCGTATTTACGGATCTGCGCGTTGTGGGCCCCCGAGGCGATGAGATCCTGCAGCTCCGCATCCAGCACGAGCAGCTCGAAGAGACCGACGCGCTTGCGATAACCGGTATGGTGGCAGTAGTCGCAGCCCCGGCCCGCCATCAGCTTCACGCCATCCAGCAGGTGGCCAAGCAACGCCTTCTGTTCATCAGTGGGCTCGCGTGGCTCGGAGCACTTCTCGCAGATGCGGCGCGCGAGCCGCTGGGCCAGGACCGCGAGCAGCGCGTCCGCGATGTCCGTGTCATCCAGCTCGAGCCCTCGCAGGCGGCCGACAGCGCCCACGGCGTCCGCGGTGTGGAGCGTGCCGAGGACGATGTGGCCGGTGCGAGCGGCGTTGAGGGCGGTGCTGCCCGTCTCCAGGTCGCGAATCTCTCCCATGAGGAGCACGTTGGGATCCTGGCGCAGCAGGGCGCGCAGCAGCACGGGGTACGGCATCTGCGGGCTGACCTGCTTCTGGTTCACCTTGGGGACGAAGTACTCGATGGGGTCCTCGGCGGTGATGATCTTCCGGCGCCCATCATTGAGCTGGGCCAGGGCCGAGTAGAGCGTGGTGGTCTTCCCGCTGCCGGTGGGGCCGGTGACGAGCACGAGGCCCTCGGGGTTGTTGAGCAGTTGCAGGAGCACGTGCTGCATGTCCGCGCTCATCCCGAGCTGCCCCACCGGGACGAGGCCCGCGTGCGAGTCGAGGATGCGGATGACGACGTCCTCACCGGCGGGGCTGGGCACCACGCTGACGCGGTAGTCGATGACCTTCCGGTTGTCCTCGCCGCGGTCGATGACGGCTTGGATGCGCCCATCCTGGGGCTTGCGGTGCTCGGTGATGTCCATCTCGGCGAGGATCTTGATGCGGTTGACGACCTCCTGGACGATCTCCGGGCTCATGTCCGTGTAGATCTGGTGGAGGATGCCATCGATGCGCAGGCGCAGATCCACGTCGCCGGGGTAGCTCTCGATGTGGATGTCCGAGGCCTTTTTCTCCACGGCCGAGGAGAGAATGGTGTCAACGAGCTCCACGGCGGTGGGCTGGGCGCGCGAGGGAGGACGCGGCCGGATGACGAGATCCGCCGTGACGCGAGGTCCGGCGCCGAAGCCAGTCTCCAGCGCGGATTCAATCTCGTAGCGGTTGAGCCGCACGGGGCGGATGGGGCGCTCCAGGAGATCGCCGATCCGGGTGATGATGTGCGGATTCTCGGGGTTGAGCATGCCGACGGTGACCGTCGCGTTGGGAGCCGCGGGGTCGACCTTGCCGAGCACCACGACGAAGTGGCGGCGGCAGAACGGCTCCGGCAGCATCTGCAGGGAGTGGCGGTCGAGCGTGTACTGGGAGAGTTCGGAGAAGTTGTCGTCGGGCGCTTGCGCCATGCCCCCAGGCTATACCGGGAAACGGTCCAGCACAGCGCCCCCGAGTTCACACGGAGCGTGCGAGCGGACTCACTGATCAGAGCCTGGTTACCAGTCCGGCTGGCACGTAACGGGCCTTTCCGGCCGCTGCTGCTTGCAGAGGTAGCCTTCGATGCACGGATGAGCATCCTGCGGATTGCACGGAGCTCTGCACAACCATGCGTCGCAGATCAGTCCATCGCTACACGGAGGGTACCCATCGCCACACCGCTCGATGCACTCCAGCCACACCTTGCCTGGACGCGCCGAATCGAAGCCCACCTCGCACTCGCCGCCTCGCGGACACGAGGTCTGCTGGCACTGAGGCCCGTACACTTCCGCGCACGCCGAGGAACCTCCTTCGTACCGAACGCAGCGCTGCCCTGTAGGGCACCCGCGCCCCTCACACGTAGGCAGACATAAGGGCTCTGGCTCAGCGTCCGCGCAGAAGAAGCCCTCGGGACACGCCGCTGCGTCCCCTTTCTGGCATGGCCGAGCACACCACCTATCCTTGCCGCCACATCGCACGCAGTGCCACTGCATGCCAACCTCCTACGCTATCATCCCCCAGCGTTCTCTTCCATGAGGGGTCTCGTGCGGTTCATCGGACTGATGCTGTGCGGCTGGATGGTCGCTTGCGCATCCACGGGACCCGCTCAAGAGGGAACAGCCGCGGAAGACCTCTCGACGCTCGAAGAGGAATGCGACGAAAGAAGCGTGCTCGCGCTCTGCTCCTCGGGACAATGCGAGCTGTTCTGGTGTCGAGCCGTGGCCCCGTACCTCGCGGCAGGCCAGCCGCCGCGGAGCCCCACCGGTGGATGGAACTCCCTACCCGGTTCGATCGGCTTGCACGTGGGGACAGCGGCCCTGCGAACCCAGGCTGATACCCCTCTGTCCGGGCGCATCGTCAAGGCCAGCGGTCCTCGGTGGCTGGCCTCACCTTCCGTCGAGGGGCTCCGTGTTTTTGATGAGAGAGACGTGGTCCAACAGCTCGTCCGCCTGCAAAAGCCTGGGGATGTCGCAGCCTGGTGGTCCTCGGGGCCCAAGGTTCATCCCGACCAGTGGCTCCACTCGCTCTCCCATTGGGAAGTCGAGTATCTCCAGGCCATGACCGCGCCTACGGTCCCTGCCCCCCTGCGCATGCACCCACCCGTCGAGCCAGGCAAGTTGACTCCGCAGGAAACTCGAGAAGCGGCGCATTGGGTGGGGGAAGGAGCGGCCGCCGAGCAGAAGTACGCTCACTTCGAGAACAGGCGGAGGATTGTGGCCCACTACGTGCTCACGCACCCGGCCACCATCCGGCTGCAGGTGGGCCTCTACGGGCTGGTCAGGGACTCCAATCCCCTCCACTTCGCGCTCGAGCGGGGCTGGCAGGTGGGCCGAGGCAAGGAGATGTTCACGCAGACGGACGTGTCCCGGCTTGGTGCGGCGGCGGAGTTCTTCGCTGCGCTGGCGGTGGGCGTAGCCGTAGACAAAGCGCTGGACCTCGCCCATCCGCAGGCAACGAGCAACAGCTCCGCGCCGTACATGACGCCGGACGTAGAGAGAGCCTTCGTCGAGGCGGTCCGCCTGCGCGCCGCCCATCTGGTCGAGGTCCTCTCACTCAGGGAACGCGGCCCAGTCCTCACAGGCGTTCTCGACACGCGGACGGGGAGAACGTTCTTTGGCATCAATCAAGAACGCCCGCCTGACAATCTGTATCCACTCCTGCAGCAAAGGCTTGCTGACTACCTCAAAAAGACAGGTGGAGTCACACCTGAGCGCGCAGGGGATCCCGGCGCGCACTCCGAGATCGTCGCCTTGAACCGGGCTCTATATGAACGAGAAGCGGTGCTGGGCCGCCCAATCGAGCCTCAAGAACTCTCTGAGTTTGTGCTCCATAACCGTTCCCTCCGAGGCGCGACAAAGATCGAGGGTATTCCGCCACCTTGCCCGAACTGCAAAGCCATTCTTCCACCTGGAGTTGAAATCCTGCCATGACAGAATTGCCCCGTGTCAACTTCGAAGAGATCGATGTAGGTGAAGAGCAGTTGATGTTCTGGAAGGGCCAAGCCTTCACCGGGATCGCCGTCGAATTCTTCCCAGACGGCACTCTTCGGAGTGAAGAGTATCATCTCAACGGGCTGCGACACGGCCCCAGTCGCGAATGGTATCGCTCAGGCCAACGCAAGGAGGAGATGACCCTCTGGTACGGAGGGCTCCATGGCTACAAGCGCGAGTGGAACGAGCAGGGACGCCTCATCTCCGAAGTGCTTGGCGAGTTGGGCATCGGGATCGCGGAGAAGAGATGGGATGAGCAAGGCAGATTGATCATGGACTGGCACATCGGCCCAAAGGACAGCTTGTATGAGATACTGCTTATTAAACGGAAGAAGTGGGGCCAGTCCGCCCCGCCACTCCCCGAAGCCAACCTCCTGCCATGACAGACCTGCCCCGCGTTGACTTCGACGATCTCGATCTTGGTGACGATCAGTTGATCACCTGAAAGGGCCAGCCTTTCACAGGGATGGTCGCGCCGGATTCTTGAAGACCTCCTCCGTGTGCCACTTCACGTATTCCATTCGAACAGGCGCGTGGCCGTGAACGGGGCCGCGCAAGGATTGAAGATGGTACTGCCCGAAGGACTTCTCGGTGACCTCGTCACCATGGAGCCGACTGGAGATCAGGACACGAGAGTCGCCACTGATACCAATGACACCGAGATCCAAGCCCTTGTGGTGGAGCGGACAAAGGCAGATACCGTTTTCGATGGTCGACGGGCCGCCATGCGAGTGCCAGCGAAGGTGCGCGGCTTCGACAAGGACCGTGCTCATTCCATCCAAGATGGGAGCAAGCCCACAGACCGCGCATTTGTAACCATAGGCGTTGAGAACTTGCTCTCGGAAAACGGGATCCCGCTTTGCGCGCTGGGACACAGCCTCTGAGAGATCAAGGCCTACGGCAGTGACCAGGTCATCGTGGTACGACGCTGGGAAATGCTCATCGAGCAGCATGTGAGCAATCTGCCGAAGGAGCTCGGGCTTCATCCGCAAGAGCTCATCAATATCTTCAGGAAACCCACCTTTGGCTTTGAGCCTCATCTCAGTCATGAGAGGTCTCTTCTCGCCTTTACCTTTATCGAGCTTCTCGCCACCAGGGATCTCCCACAGTCCATCTGTCTGGAGGTGCCAGAACGGCAGTTCCGGCTGCTGGTCGCCACGAAGCGGGCGGCCATAGGTGTTCAGCAAGCCTTCTAGCTTCTTCTCCACCTCGGAGAAGGGAACCAGCCTTCGTTCGCCTCGTTGCACGCGTCCCAGCGCGAGCAGCAGCAACAGCGGCTTGTGCGGAGCACGCACGCCGTCATTCTTCGCCGTTCTGATCTTCGGAATGGCGTCGAGAAGGCGCTGCTCAAGATCGGGCCCAGGAGGAATCACGGGAGGATGGTATCCCGTCTTTTCCCGTTGGTCATGGTTGGCAGTGCCACCTCCTACTCGGGTTCGGAGGCCGAGGGACGTGATGTGGAAAGCGAGGGGGCGTAGCAGCTGCTCTTCCACTCGAAGGAATTGTCGGCGCATGGGGGCACCTCATCCGCGAGGCGCTTCCAACATCCACCGTTGATCTCGGTCTCAGGCTTGCTGCACGGGGGCAGACGCTGGCCTGGGAGAGGATTCTTCGGCATGTCGACGCGGATCCCTCTCTGTCCCGGTGCTGTTGCCTCCACCTCCACTCGTGCCGAGAGCGCGGTATCCGCGATGCGCGCGGGGCCTGCGTCTGGCGACTCCTTGTCAGGCTCTTGCCGCGCCACCTCCTCTGGCCGCCCCATGGGTTGCCAGGACGCTGCCCTCCCCAGGACGGCCAGCAGCACTCCCGCAGCCACCACAGCGAGCCCCCAGCGCCACGCTCGCGTCTGGCGCGGTGGGACGGGCTGAGCCGCGCGCCTAGCAGAAACCCGACGCTGAAGCGGCATGATGAGCTGATCGGCCTCGCGTCCCGCCTGCCTCGCCGCGCGCTCGAGCGCCTGGGCCACCTCGCCTGCACTGCCTCGTGCGGAAGGCTCGTGGGCGAGCATCTGAACGATAAGCGCCGACAGCTTCGCATCCAACGACACCCATCTCTCCGGCGGCACCAGCGGGCGCTGCACCCACCGAGGGCCTTGCTCGGTGCCCTCCACATCCACCGCGACAGGCGGATACCTGCCCGTGACAAGCCGGTAAGCCATCACGCCCAACGCGTACACGTCATCCGCCGGCCGGGCCTCATAGCGAGTCGTGAGCTGGCGCAGGTGTCTCCACTGGAAGTGCAGTGCCTCGGGACTCTGGTACTCACGTGTGCCCGGGGGCGGAAGCTGGCTCGTCAGCACGGGAGCCCCGCGAAAAATCCCCAGGCCGAAGTCCATCAACATCGCCGTGGCGTCTGATTCCCGGACCAGCACGTTGTCGCCCTTGATGTCCCGATGCACGCCGCCCACCGCGTGCGTGGCCTCCACGGCGCGGGCCACCTGAGCCAACAGCCTCAGGCCCTGGCGAGAAGTCAGGCGATGCCGCAACGCCCACTCGTACAGCGACACGCCCTCCACCCATTCCATCACGAGGTACGGAAACGGCGTCTGCTCCGGTCCCATCCACCAGCCCCGGCCCTGAAGCCGAGGCACCTGCGGGTGACGAATGCGCGAGAGCAGCTCCGCCTCGCGCTCGAAGCGGGGATCCAGGGGGTGAAGGGCCAGCTTGAGGGCGAAGCTTCCCGCTTCCTCGTGCCCCACCTCCTCGACTCGGTAGACGACGCCGTAGGCACCCCTGCTGCCGCGGTTCAACACGCGCCAGGAGCCCACCAGGGTGCCAGGAGGCAACGCCGCCGGGTCCACCACATGCGATAGTTCCATGGGCTCACTCCTGGCGTGTTCGCGGGTTCACCCTCGCAACCCGGACACCCTACCCCAGAGGTGGCGAGAGAGCACAAGACCGCCATAAGGTGGCTTCCTCACGAGGAGCGCTGCCCATGTCCCAGAATCCCAAGGAAGATGCCCTGGAAGTCCTGGCTGCTCGCCGCTGGCGCGTGGCCGCTTCCCTCACCGCCGCCACCTTGGTGGTCTACTTCGGCTTCATCCTGCTCATCGCCTTCGACAAGCCCCTCATGGGCCGCTTGATCGCCCCGGGACTGTCGCTCGGCATCCTCCTCGGGGCCCTCGTCATCGCCGTCTCATGGGGGCTTACCGGCCTCTACGTCCGATGGGCCAACGGCAAGTACGACAGCGAGATCCACCGCCTCGGGCGCTGAGGGACACCATGAACAACGCCCCTGCCACCACCGCGCTCGGCCAGCCCAACCTCACGGCCATCCTCTTCTTCCTCGCCTTCGTCAGCCTCACGCTCGCCATCACCTGGTGGGCGGCGCGCCGCACTCGCACCACCGCCGAGTTCTTCGCCGCCGGCGGCGGAGTCAGCGCCCTGCAGAACGGCTTCGCCCTCGCCGGGGACTTCATGAGCGCCGCCAGCTTCCTCGGCATCGCCGGCCTCGTCGCCCTCTCCGGCTTCGATGGCCTCATCTACTCGGTGGGCTGGCTCGTGGGCTGGCCCATCGTCACCTTCCTCGTCGCCGAGCCCCTGCGCAACCTGGGCAAGTACACCTTCGCGGATGTCGTCGCCTACCGGCTCCGGCAGACGCCCGTGCGCCTGTCCGCCGCCGTCGGCACCCTCACCGTCGTCAGCTTCTATCTGATCGCCCAGATGGTGGGCGCCGGCAACCTCATCCGCATGATGTTCGGCCTGTCCTACGAGGTGGCCGTCTGCATCGTCGGCGCGGTGATGATGCTCTACGTCCTCTTCGGAGGAATGATCGCCACCACCTGGGTGCAGATCGTCAAGGCGGTGCTGCTGCTCGGCGGGGCCACGGCCCTGGCGCTGGCCGTGCTCTGGCGCTTCCACTTCAACCCGCTGGCCCTCTTCGAGGCCGCCGCCACGCAGTATGGCCCCGAGGTCCTCGCTCCCGGCAAGCTCGTGTCCAGCCCGCTGGAGGCCATCTCTCTGGGCCTGGCGCTCATGTTCGGCACCGCCGGCCTGCCCCACATCCTCATGCGCTTCTACACCGTGCCGGACGCCAAGGCCGCTCGCGGCTCCGTCTTCTACGCCACCGGGCTCATCGGCTTCTTCTACCTGGTGACGTTCATCCTCGGCTTCGGCGCCTCCGTCCTCGTGGGCCGCCCCGCCATGGCCGCCGTCGACAAGGGCGGCAACATGGCCGCGCCCATGCTCGCCGAGGCCGTCGGTGGCACCGCCTTCCTGGGCTTCATCTCCGCGGTGGCCTTCGCCACCATCCTCGCCGTGGTGGCCGGCCTCACGCTCTCGGGCGCCGCGGCGCTCTCGCATGATCTGTGGACCAGCGTCGTCCGCAAGGGCAAGGCCCCCGAGGCCGAGCAGCTGCGCGTGGCCCGGCTGGCCAGCCTCGCGCTGGGCATCCTCGCCATCCTCTTGGGCATCGTCTTCAAGGGGCAGAACGTGGCCTTCATGGTGGGCCTGGCCTTCGCCATCGCCGCCAGCGCCAACTTCCCCGCCCTGCTGCTCTCCATGACCTGGAAGCGCTTCACCACCCGAGGTGCCGTGGCCAGCATGCTCACCGGCTGCGGCAGCGCCGTGCTCCTCATCTTCCTGTCCCCCACCGTGCAGGTGGACCTGCTCGGCCACGCCTCGGCGCCCTTCCCCTTGAAGAACCCGGGCATCATCACCCTGCCCCTCTCCATCCTCGTGGGCGTGGTGGTGTCGCTGCTCGCTCCCGAGCCCGATGCCCAGGCCCGCTACGCCGAGGTGCGGCACCGCATGCACGTGGGACAGGGCGCGCCTGCTCCGGCTCCCGTCCCCGGGCCCGAGCCCGTTCCCGCTCCGGTCCCCCCGCGTGGCACCTGAGCCCCGCCGCGCGGGAGCCTGAGCCGAGCCGCCGGGCCCGCTCAGAAAAGCACTCGGCCCGCCCCGGACTCTTTCGAGCCAGGACGGGCCGAGGAACCTCCCGGTGGGGAACGGCTATCTGCCGATGATCTCGCGCAGCTGGTCCTTCTCACCCTGGAAGCTGAAGGCCTGGTAGAGCTGGAAGCCGTTGTTCTGGTCGAGCACTCGCGGCCAGAGCGCCCGCACCGCGTTCAGCTTGTCATCCCCGAAGGAGAACTTCTGGAGGATCTTCAGCACCTGCGGCACCAGGAAGTACTGGCTGCCAGCCGCCGACTCGAGCACCTGCATCTTCCCATCGCCGAACTTCTCTCGCGAGATGGCGGCCAGCAGCTGCTGGAGCTGGGCCTCCGAGACCGGCTGCACCGCCGGCACCGGGGCCGGGGGAGGAGGCTGAGGAGAGGAACCCCGCCGCCGGAAGGAGTGCAGGTCCGGCGCGTTGGTAACGTCCGCCCGGACGCCATTCATCTCCTCCCGCACCTTGCGCAGCGCGTCACGCAGCTCCCGGACGTCACGGCCGTTGCTGTGATCGGCACGCTCCATGGCCCGGCCGAGCTGATCCTCCATCCGCGCCAGCCGCTCGATGATGGCCTCACGATCGATGACGGCCAGCGCGCCGTGCCGCCGGAAGCCTTCGGGAACCTCCCAGTCATCATAGCCCTGGCCGTTGTTGCCGTAGGCCTGCGGGGGGGCGTTGTTATAGCCGGGGCCAGTGTTGGAGTACCCAGGCACCGGCGTGGGGGCGGGCTGGGAAGGCCCCGTGGGCTGGCCCGGCGGGGGCGGGCGCTGGAGTCCCTGGGTCTGGGCCGCGGCGGCGGCCGACATCAGCATGACAACGGAGAGTACGAGAGCCCTCATGGCTGCGTCCTTGTTGGGGGGTAGCTGCCCCTACTGACGCATAAGGACGCCCAGCATTCAACTTTAGTTGACGGTGAATTCTCGCGAATACCCCGTATATGCGCGGATCAGCCCGTCCCAGCCGGACTTCCAGTCTCCGTCATGCCGGATGCGGTAGGTGCCCGGCGTCGTCGTGGAGGGGATCTTCCACTCGATCGTCACGTACGAGCACGCCAGGGTGGGCGCGCAGTTGTTGCGCTGCCACTTGTACTTCGTCTCCCAGTCCCAGTCGTACGCCACCGTCACCCAGGAGGTGCCGGACTTGCGCTGCACCTGGAGGAACGAGCCCTGGCGCCGCAGGTTGTTCTTCGGGTGGGCGCCCCAGAACCGCACCGACACCGTCTGGCCCCGCGTGTACGAGGCGCTCGCGTCCGTGTCGACGCTGCCGAAGTCCACCCACAGCGGCTTGTCGTCGAACACCACGCCGGTCTGCAGCGTCGTCTGATCATTGCGCAGATCCCTGGGCGTGGGCCCCGCGGCCACCGTGGTGCCGTTGCGCAGCGCCACCGCCAGCTTCTCCGTCTCCTGCTGCACCGCGGCCAGCTGCCACGGCCCGAAGTGCGTGGAGGCGCCCTCGTAGTCCTGCTTGGCGTACTCCTCGCGCGTGGTGAGGTAGCCCGCGTAGGCGTTGGAGAGCCCGGCGATGACCACCTGATCCACTCCCGTGGGCGCCAGCTGCGTGAGCACCGCCTGGCGCAGCCGCCGGCCCGCCATCGTCGTCATCTCGAAGGGCACCGCCACCAGCGCCAGGTTCCCCAGCGTCACCACCTGCAACGGCAGCACCTCGGGGGTCCACGGGTACGGCGTCTGGCTGCCCGTCTCCAGCACGATGGGCTTCTCGCCCTGGCAGGGCGTGGTGGTCACCGCGCAGGTGAAGGCGCTCCACAGATCATGCACGTCCGCACAGGTGGCGCCCTCCTTGCCGTAGCCCGGCCCGTCCTCGGCGCCGGCGATCATGGAGACGCCGATGGCCGCCGTACACGTGGAGTGCGAGGCCCCGTCCGTGTACTGCGGCGCCACCGGCACCGCGTCCATCTTCACGTAGGTGTGCCGGTAGTCCACCGCGCCCGTGAGCGGCTGGGTGGCGCCGTCATAGAGGGACTTCGCCAGCGTGTACTGCTTGCTGCCGGCCAGCTCCGTGCTCTCGAAGTCATTGGCGCCGCCGCCGTTGGTGCCGCCGTAGATGTTGGGCGTCACGTCGCCCTCGTTGCTCTGGGCGAACGCGGCCACGAACGTCTTCGAGGCCAGGTAGTTGGACCCCTTGGCCTTCTCGAAGAGATAGGAGGCGTAGCCCTTGTTGTCCCCGCTGATGAGCAGGTTGTCGTTGCCCATGGACGTGCCGTGCACGGCGAACCAGTTGAGGGCGCCCACCTCCGTCCCATCCGTGGCCTGCAGCCGCAGCATCGTCATCTTCTTGTCCGTGTCGTAGGCGTACTGGCCGCGCTCGGCGGAGGGATCGAGCAGGTACGCCTCCGGCGAGCGGTTGATGCTCGCGTTGAGCAGGTCCCCCGAGTTGATGCGGATGGTGCCAGCCGCCAGGTTGGTGTTCGCCCGGATGATGGCCTGGACGATGCCATCCACGATGGCCTCGAAGTTCTGCTGGTCGTAGCCGAGGATCGTCAGGTTGTAGAGCGCGTAGTGCGAGAAGCCGCCCGGCCCGCTGTGCGTGTGCGTGGCGCTCAGCACCACGTTCGCGTCCGTGTAGAGGGTGCCGTACTTGGCCTGCAGCCGCTCCACCACCTGCTGCTTCACGCCCTGGAAGATCTGCCCCAGATCCGCGCTGACGAACGCCACGCGCTTGCCGTTGCACGGCGAGGAGATGACGAAGGCCCGCGCGCGCAGCCGCTGGTGGATGCCGGCCGTCTTCTGGTCGATCATCGCGTAGCCCATCATCCCCAGCTCCGCCGCCGGGCCGGTGACGTCGTAGATGCCCGAGCCGATCTGGAAGGACGTGTTGCCCGCGCAGGGGCCCGTGAGCGCGGAGGACTCCGGCACGGCCGCGGTGGGCGCCTCCGCTTCGGGGGCCTCGAGGGAACAGGCGCTCAGCGCCAGGAGCAGCGCTCCAAGGAACAGGGAACGAGACGGTCTCTGCATGGATCAACCCTCGCCGCGAGCCCGCGGCAGTCGAAGCGTTTCCGGTCCGTCCCATGCGCAGGGGACAGACCCGAGATTGTCGTGGAGGGAGCCGTGGAAGTTGCCACTTCCGCTCCTGGTGGAGAAATCGTATCTGGCACGACTTGCGAGGATGAGGCCCGGAGACCCTTTTCGGGAGCTCGGCCGAATCCGTCCGGAACAAACGAGAGGGCAGAGCCGACTCCCGGCGTGGGTAGGATGGGCGCGGATGCCGGTGCTCGACGAGGAGGCGCTCGTTCATCAGTTCCCTGGGATCGACCGGCGGGCGCTGGGGGCCTTCTACACCCCTGCCCCGCTGGTGGAGCGCACGCTGAAGCTCGCGCTCGCGCACCTGGGAGAGGGACCGCTCACGGTGGTGGATCCGGCCTGTGGCGCGGGAGCCTTCCTCGCCGCCGCGGCGAGCCTGCGGCCCGAGGCCCGCCTGTGCGGCCTCGAGCTGCTGCCCGAGGTGGCTCGCGTGTGCCAAGCCCGTGTGCCCGGCGCGCAGGTGCACGTGGGTGATGCCCTGCGCGGAGGCTTGCAGCCACTGCTCGGCCGCATTCCTCCGGACCACCGCGAGCTGTGGGTGGGCAACCCGCCCTACAACGGGACCTCCGCCCTGCTGAAGGACCGGGCCGCCTGGTCCCGCCTCCGAGCGCTCTTGCCGCTCGCGCTGCCTTCGGGGACGAGCCTGCGGGATGACTTCGCCTTCTTCCTCCTCATCGCGGCGCATCGGCTCTCCGTGCGTCCGGGCGTGCTCGCCTTCATCACTCCGTCCAGCCTGCTCGATGCCTTCCTCTATGCCCCGCTACGCCAGGCCCTGCTGAACACGCTGAGCCTCCGGGCCGTGGTGGATCTGGGCTCGGGCGCCTTCACGGGCACCCAGGTCCGCACCTGCATCACCGTCTGGAGCTCCCTGCCCGGCCGCGCGAAGCCTCCCTCGTTCGAGCGAGATGGCAGGCGCTCCACCTTCACTCCCGAAGCTCCCGAGTGGCGGCTCGCTCCCACGCCTGTGCAGGCCGCGGCGCTCGATGCCCGGTGGCAGGCCGAGGGCGAACCGCTCACCACGCTCGTCCCGGTGAGCTTCCCCGGCCTGAAGACCCGCTTCGATGAATTGCTCGTGGATGAGGACCCGGAGCGGCTCCTCGAGCGCCTGCGCCACTTCGCTCGGACTCCCGCACGCGGGCTGTCCGCCTTCGCGCGAGCCCACGGCATCCCCGAGCCGCTCCTGCCCAAGCTCCGCGCGCTGAAGAAAGGCCCGGCCCTGCGCGTGGAGGCCGAGCGCGTGCGCCCCTTCTTCCGCTACGCCGGGGCCCGCCATCGAGGCTCTCTCCCGCCCGAGGCCCGCGCCTTCTGCTACCTGGATCGGCGGCTCATCCCTCGCGGAGATCACCGCCTGCGCGGGCTGTATGATCCACACCTCGGCGCGGTGAAGCTCCTCTTCAACGTGCGCGAGCTGCCGCTGTCGGCCGCCCTGCTCGAAGAGGAAGGCTGCGTCCACGACCACCGCCATGCCCGGTTCGCCCCGCTCCTGGTGCCCTTGCGGATCCGCGATGAGGGGCTCGCTGTGGCTCGTACCGCGCGCTCCCTCGAAGAGCTGGGGCCGCTCGTCCCGAACCTCTCCCCCCGGGGGCTCGCTTGGGCCGAGCGGCTCGGCGGCCCGCTGCACGTCTTCCGTGAGCTCGTCCGCTTCCTCAATGGCGCCGAGGTGCAGGAGCACTGGGCCCCTGTTTTTGGGGCCTCGCGCGTCGTTCCCGTGCCGCTCCCTCCTGAGTGAGCCCGGACCGCGCTCCTGTTGAGCCACGAGCAGCCGCGAACTTCTGGCGAGCAGGTGGCCCCTTCCATGGCTAGTGTGCGGCCCGCTTCGCCATACCCATTCCAGGAGGAAGCCCCTCATGAAGTCTCAAGCCCTGCTGACCGTTGTGAGCCTCGCCCTCGCCGCTCCCGCTCTCGCCCAGAAGGCCACCCCCGCGGCCGTGCGAGAGAAGACCGTCGACTCGGCGAAGAAGGACGACAAGCCGGCCACGGCTCCGGAGACCAAGCCCGGTGACACCGCCAAGGCGACCCTCAAGGATGCCAAGGGCCAGTCGCTGGGAGACGTGACGCTGGAGCAGACGCCCCATGGCGTCCTCATCAAGGGCACGCTCTCCAACCTGCCCGCGGGCACGCACGCCATCCACATCCACGAGACGGGCAAGTGCGACGCCCCCGAGTTCAAGACCGCGGGCGGCCACTTCAACCCGAACAAGAAGACCCACGGGATGATGTCCCCGGGCGGCAAGCACGAGGGAGACCTGCCCAACATCACCTCGACCCAGGATGGCAAGGCGCAGTTCGAGTTCTTCGCTACCGAGGGCCTCACCGTGCAGTCCCTGATGGACGCGGATGGCTCGGCGATCGTCGTGCACGCGCAGGGGGACGACTACAAGACGGACCCGGCCGGCAACGCGGGCGGCCGCGTCGCCTGCGGCGTGGTCTCCAAGTAGTTCTACTGGCCCTGCTTCCGTGAGGGAGAGATCAACGGGGGCGCCCTCGCCCCCTTCTTCGAGTGCTCGATCAGGCTCGAGCGCCGCTTCAGGCGCGTCTCTTCCTTCTCAGACGTAGCCGAAGCGGCGACGCGCGAACCACTCGGCTCCCAGCAGCGCCACCAGCACCACCAGGTAGTACCAGCGATCCCACAGGGGCTGATCCTTCGCTCGGCCCACCTCCACCACCGGCGGATCCAACAGCGGCACCTCCGGCATCGCACTCTCCTGCTGCAGCCGGTACGCCTTGCCGCCCGTCACCTTGGCGATCTGCTCCATCAGCTCCGGCCGCACCGAGGCGTCCGACAGCTCCGGCCCCACCGCGCGCACCGCCACCGCGTCCTCGCCCTGGCCCAGATCCGTCTCGCCCTTCTTCGCCGTGCCCATCAGCTTGTACGGCCCCGGCGCCGGAGGCGGGAACTCCAGCCGCACCACCCCGTCCGGCCCCGCCGTCCCCGTCTGCACCGCGATCGTCTTCTGCGTGGCCACCGAGAACAGCTCCACCCGCACCTGCGCATCCTGCGCCGCCTGGTAGTCCGCCGTCCGCGCCGACACCACCACGCCCACCGGCTTGCCCGGCTCCACCGAGGGCGGATCCGCCGTCACCTTCAACGTCGTCAGGTCCGGATCCCTCACCAGCCAGCGCAGCGCGTTGCTCCAGAAGCGGTCATAGGTCCGGTTCGGCGAGCCGTCCTTGTGCGAGGTGAAGGCCCAGTACCACGTGCCGTCCGTGGCCACCGTCATCGCTCGGCCCCGCCCGTAGTCCCACACCGCCACCAGCGGCGCGTTCTTCCCATCCACCAGGTGGAACGGGTGATCCACCAGCACCGTCGCTCCCGGCCGCGCCCGCGTGGAGTTGATGCCTGGAATCGCCGGCAGCTCCGCCCACGCGGACTCCGTGCTCGACACCCCGGTGCCCAGCGCCGTCACCGGGTGGCGCAGGCCGTCCGGCGTCAGGCGCGCCTTGAACGGCTCCGGGTTGGCCGGCCCCGCCGCTTCCACCGGCAGCGCCTCCATCAGCGTGGGCATCGTCGCCCGGCCCTCGCCCAGCACGCTGTCGCCGCCAATCATCACGATGGCGCCGCCGTTGAAGACGTAGCGCTCCAGGTTGCGCTCGTACTCGGTGATGGCCAGCGACGGATCCGCGTACCCGAAGTTCTGGAAGATGACGACGTCGAAGGTGCTCAGCTTCGTGTCGAAGATCTCCTCCATGGGGAACGGGATGAGCGACAGCTCGCGCTCCTGGCTCACCACGCCCGGATCATCCGACGTGGTCCGCAGGATGTAGAAGGACACCAGATCCACGTTCGCGTCCTGGCGCAGCAGGCCTCGCAGGTAGCGCTCGTCCCACGAGGGCCGCCCCACCACCAGCAGCACGCGCACGCGGTCTCGAATCACCTTCAGCGTGAAGGAGCGCGTGTTGTTGTCACTCACCGCCTCGTCCGGGAAGGTGGGCACCGTGACGGTGTAGACGAAGCGCCCCGTCTGGTCCGGCGTGAACGTGAACGCCACCGGCTGCACGTCGTCCGACGAGCCCAGGTGCACCGTCTTGCTCGCCACCGTCTTGCCCTCCTGGCTGAGCACCACGGGGATGTCCTTGCCCGAGAAGCCCCGGCCGTGGATCTCCACCTCCACCGTGAGCGAGTTGCGCACGAAGGCGAAGTCATCCACCTTCAGCCCCTCGACGGCCAGATCCCTGAGCGCCTCCTGGCCCACCAGGAAGGTGGACACCGGCACGCCCAGGTCCGTCAGCGCCGCGCGCGCCTTGCCCACCGCGCCCGCCGCCAGCTCCGTGTTGTCCGCGCCGTCACTGAAGAGCAGCACCCCGGACAGCTTCCGCGAGCCCTGCGAGCCCGCGCCCACCGCCCGCAGCGCCGAGAGGAGGTCCGTGGTGCCCGCCCGTGGAGGCTCGTTCTGGAGCGTGGCCGGAGTCACGGGCGCCAGCTCGGGATCGAACCCGTACAGCTCGACCGTGAACTTGTCCTGCAGCGCCGCCAGCGCGGGCGCGGCCTTGTCCAAGAAGCTGCCCACCAGCGCCGAGCGCGAGGGGCCTCCCGGCTCGCCCGGGAAGCTCATGGAGGCCGAGCGGTCCACCAGCACCGCCACCCGGTTCTTCATCCGCGCCACCTGCAGGTGACGGATGCCGGGCTCCAGCAGGAAGAAGAGCGCGGCGACTCCGGCCGCCACGCGCAGCACCCAGAGCAGCGCCTTGCGCGCACGCGAGGGCTCGCGCCGCACGCCCCAGGCCGCCAGGGCGATGCCCAGCACGAGCCCCACTCCCAACAGGGCCATCACCCACATGGGCAAGGGCGAGAGGCTGACCAGCTTCCAGTCGTTGAAGGGCTGTGAGTTCATCAATCGCGCTCGGCGGGGAGCAAGGCCCCGCGGTCAGCGCCGCTTGTTGAGGATGATGGGCAGGTGGACGGCGTCGTCCTTGTAATCCAGGCAGAGGGCATACATGCACAGATTGATGCCGATGCGGATGGCCAGCTCGCGCTGGGGCTCGCCGCCGGGAGAGACATCGAACTCGTAGTCGCCGGACTCGGTGCGGGCCCAGGCGCCCGCCAGGTCGTTCTGCGAGTACATCACCGCGGCGCGCTTGCCCAGCATGCAGGCCAGGAGGTTGGGCTTGTTGAGCAGCCGCCCCGGCGCCGCGTCCAGCAGGAAGAACGTCTTGAACACGACATGGGTGGAGGGGACCATCGTCAGCGGGCTCTGCGGCAGCACGCGGGAGATCTCCCGGCGGAAGCTGGCGTCGAAGCCGTCTCCGTCGCTGCCGTCGTTGGCGTCCGCCAGCACGAAGCCGCCGAAGGTGAGGTAGCGCCGCAGGTTCTCCACCTCGGCGTTGCTCAGCGGCGGGAACTCGCCCTCGCCGCCGAAGTAGAGGAACGGGTACTCGAAGATCTCCGAGCTCTCGAGCAGGCACGGCCGGGCCTCGGGCAGCACCTCCACCGAGGTGCGGCGCTGCAGCTCCCAGGCGATGCGGCGCAGGCCGTTGAGGCGCGCGTCCCACCGCCCGCCATGCTTCACCACGGCGGGGATGAAGCGGCTCTTCTCACCGAAGGCGGAGGCGCGCCCCGGCAGCAGCGGCAGCAACGCGGCCGTGCCGAGCAGGAGGTTTCGACGGGTGAAGGGCCGGGCGCTCATATAGGGGGCTCTATATACCGTCGACGCCTCGTTGCATTCCCCGCTATAGAGGCCCCCCATGGCGAAAGGCGGACAAACGCCCAGAGATCCGGCTTCCCAGGAGATGCTCGCGGCCTGGAGGCAGATGGAGTCGGGAGACGTGGCGGGCGCCCGCCGTGAGGCCCACCGCATCCTCGCCGCCAACCCCGCTCCGGACGACCGGGCCCAGGCCGAGGAGCTGCTGCGCCGCACGCAGACTCCACCCGCCGTCTATGGTTTTGCCGCGCTGGTGCTGGCCATTCTCCTGCTGCTCGTCGCGCTGGCGCTCTCGCGCTATTAAGGTGATGCCGTGGAAGCTTTCATCCAGGCGCTCAAGGCGTATCAGGAGTACAACCCCCAGGGCTGGGTGGCCCTCTACCGGCTGCTGCCCATGTGGGCGGGAATCGTGTGCTGTGCGCTCGGGCTACTGCTGCTGTTCTTCGGCGGCGGGCGTGTCTTCCGGTTCGTCGCCGGTCCGCTGGGCGCCGTCATCGGCCTGGCGTGGACCTCCGTCATCGCCAGCAAGCTGGGGCTGACCGCGCTGGATCCGCGCCTGCCCTCCCTGGTGGCGGCGGTGCTGGCGGTGGTGGGCTTCCTCTTCCCTCCGGCCATCGCGTTCCTGGGCGTGGGCATTCCCCTCGGGCTGATCGCCGGGCAGATAGCCGGGCCCCAGGACTTCCTGCTCGGCTTCGCCCCGACCGTGCTCATCAGCGGGCTGGTGGGCGCCATTGCCCACCGCATCGTGGGCGCCATCGTGTCCTCGGCGGTGGGGGCCTGGGTGCTCGTCATTGGCGCCCTGGCGGCGCTGTACCAGTTCGTCGGCCTGGTGGCGACGGTGGCCAACCAGCCCTGGGGCGTCATTATCGCGGCGGGCCTGTTCGCCCTGGCCGGCAGCGTGTACCAGCTCGCCGTGCGCCCCTCGCCCGAGGAGGCGGACAAGATCCGCGCCGAGAAGGAGCGGCTGAAGCTGCGCAAGGCCGAGCAGAAGGCGCTCGAGAAACGCTGGGGCGTCAAGTAGTCCGGCGGACAGGCTTCCAGGCGCCAGCCGCTATGCTTTACCTGACTTGCCGCGGCGCGTAGAGTCCGCGCCCTTTCCCACCTCCAGGGAACACCGACACCCATGGGTCAGGCCAAGCGCAAGGAGAAAGCGAAGGCGAAGAGCCAGGAGCGCGCTCGGGAGAAGCGCGTGGAGGTGGCGCCCGCGCAGCCCTCCGAGAAGGCCCCCCAGAAGGCTCCGGAGAAGGCCCCCGAGAGCGCCAGCCCCGCCCCCCCGCAGGAAGCCCCCGCGCCCAAGTTCACCCCCTGGGCCAAGCCCGAGGGCCTGTCCCGGCGAGGCTGGGCGCTGCTCGTGCTCACCCTCGTCGTGCTGCAGTTCCCGCTCCTCCACTACGCGCTTCTCCGCGGCGAGCCCGCCGTCACCGCGAAGGTGCCCTACGAGCAGAACTTCTCGGATCCCGCGGTGGTGGAGCGAGACTTCTCCTCCGTCGGAGGCTACTGGCGCGTGGTCAACGGCCAGCTGCTCGCCCCGCAGGTGAAGAACAACCCGCTGTGGCTCAACGCGCGGCTGCCGGACGACGTGCTCGTCGAGTTCGATGTGCGCTCGGAGTTCCCCGAGGGCGACGTCCGCCTGGAGCTGTTCGGCGACGGCACGGATCCGGGCTCCGGGTACATCCTGGTGCATGGCGGGTGGAACAACACGCTGTCGGTCCTCGCGAGAGAGGATCTCAACGCCCCCTCCTTGAGATCGCTCCAGCAGAAGGCGCAGCTGGAGGCCGAGAAGAAGGGGCTGCCCACCACGGATCTGGTGAAGACCGGGGTGTACTCCCAAGACACCAAGGTGCGCGTGGAGGCCAGCGGCCTCCCGGTGCAGGCCGGCCGCACCTACCACTGGCGCGTCGAGCGGCGCGGCACGCTGCTGCGCTGGAGCATCGATGGCCAGCCCTTCCTCGAGCTCACGGATCCGTTCCCGCTCAAGGGCCGCGGGCATGATCGGCTTGGCCTCTCGGGCTTCGAGTCGGAGATCTACTTCGACAACCTGCGCGTGCTGCCGCTGGATGGCTCGGTCCCCATCACCGAGGCCGCGCCGCCGCCGCCGCCCGTGCCGGCCGGCCCCTTCGCGGACACCTTTGATCGCGACACGCTGGGCGCTGACTGGGACGTGACCAACCCGGCGGCCGTGACGCTGGAGAACGGGGCGCTGACGGTGCAGTTGGCGCACAACCGGCCGGTGTGGCTCAAGCGGCCCATCCCCACCAACGCCACCATCGAGTTCGACACCTGGACGGACGATCCCCAGGGCGACATCAAAGTCGAGGCGTGGGGCGACGGGCGCTCCTTCTACGCGGGCGATCTGCGGATGCAGTACACGGCCAGCGGCTACGTCTTCATCTTCGGCGGCTGGCGGAACACCGAGTCCGTCATCGCCCGGCAGACCGAGCACACCCCGGACCGGGCCGTGAGGGACGGCAAGGCCGTGGAGCCGGGCAAGCACTACCACTTCACCATCACCCGCCGCGGCGCCACGCTCGAGTGGAGCGTCGACGGCCAGCCCTTCCTCTCCATGCGGGATGCGTCCCCGCTCGAGGGCCCACGCAATCAGTACTTCGGGTTCTCGGGCTGGGAGACGAAGGTGCACTTCGACAATTTGAAGATCCAGCCGCTGTAGCCATCGGCTGAAGAAATCAGGGGAACAGACACGTGCGCAGAGTAGGAATCTTCGGCTGGGGTGTGGTGGCCCCCCGTTCCAAGGACATCGAAACCTTCGAGCGCAATCTGGCGGCCGGGGACAGCTGGCTGTCCCCCTTCAACGGCTTCGGGCCGGACAACTTCCTGGTGGGGCAGCCGGACTTCGACTTCGCCGAGTACAAGCCGTGGGTGGATGCCCGCTTCCCCTCCAGCCGCTTCGCCCAGCTGGAGAAGAAGATGGGCAAGCCCACGCAGTACGCCATCGCCGCGTTCACCCAGGCGCTGCGGCAGAACCCCGGGCTCGAGCAGGAGCTGCAGGCGCTGGGCACCCGCGCCCATGTGTACGTGGGCACCGGCCTGGGCGACCTGCCGACGATCCATGACATCACCCTGGAGTTGTACCGGGCGCAGCGGCGGTGGGATCGGTTCTGGGCGGAGCCCTCGCGCAACTCGGCGCTGCGGCAGTGGCACGAGACGCGCGAGCCTCGGCCGGGCATGCCTCCCGCGCCGGAGACGGTGGAAGAGCTGGAGCGCGATCAGGCCGAGGAGGCCTGGTGGCACTACTGGGCCGGGCAGTCGCCGGAGCTGCGCGAGTACCTGAGCGAGCTGCGGGAGATTGAAGGGCTGGGCGTGGAGGGCGCGGTGGAGTCCGCCAAGCTCGCCGTCATCAAGGAGAAGCGCACCCGCAACGCGAAGCTGCAGAAGAAGTGGAGCGCGCCCGAGCCGCCGTGGAACTCGGTGTCCTCCAACGTGCTGTGGAACATCCACAACTCGCCGGCCTCGCAGATCTCGATGATGGGGAAGATCACCGGCATGACGTTCGCGCCGGTGGCGGCGTGCTCCTCGTTCGGCTACGGGCTGAAGCTGGCGATGGACGCCATCCAGCGCGGCGACGCGAAGGCCGTGGTGATGGGGATGACGGATCCGCCGCCGCACCCGCTCGTGGTGGGTGGGTTCTACAACGCTCGCGTGCTGGCGGCGGATGGCAGCGTGTCCAAGCCCCTCACGGAGCTGCGCGGCACGCACGTGGCGGGCGGCTCGGTGCTGTGGATCCTGGGAGACCTGGAGCACTTCACCGCCAAGGGCTTCAAGCCGCTGGGCATGGAGCCGGTGGCGGTGGGCGTCACCGCGGACGCTGACCACATCATCACCCCCTCGAAGGAGGGCCCGACGGCGGCCATCCATGCGGCGCTGAGCGCGGCGCACTGCGCGCCGGCCGAGGTGGGGAGCTGGGATCTGCACGCGACGGCGACTCCGGGAGACTTCCTGGAGGTGGAGACGCTGCGCGGCCTGCTGCCGGAGTCGGTGCTGGTGACGGCGCGCAAGGGGACGTTCGGCCACGGCATGTCGGCGGGCGGAGGCTGGGAGCTGACGGCGCAGTACCTGGGCTATGCCCGGGGCCACATCTTCCCCACGCCGCTGCAGAGCACGGAGCTGAACCGGGAGATCGGCAAGGTGCACAGCCGCTTCGTCTACAACCAGGAGACGCCAGCGCCCTCGGGCGTGGCGGGCAAGCTCTCCATGGGCGTGGGCGGCATCAACGCCTGCGTCATCTCGCGCCCCTGGCGCTGAGGCTCAGCGCTCACTTCGGGAACTTCGCCGCCGCGTCCTTCTCCAGGGCCGCGGCGGCCTCCGGATCGATCGCCTTGAGCAGCTCCCACTCCATGCCCGAATCCCGGTCGGCGTGCTTCCACACCTCGTTCTGGATCATGAGCTGCCGGTGCGCGCTATCGATCATGGCGGACTGGGCGCCGGTGAAGGAGCTCGACGCGGGGTTCACCAGCACCTGCCGCGAGGACACATCGACGCGCAGCACCTGCAGCGTCGAGCCCTTGCCCTTCTCCTCCTTCCCCTCGACGAGCATCCGCGTGTACGAGGACGCCAGGCCGCTGCCCTTGTCCGTCTCCTTCCAGTCCGTCTGCAGGACGTAGCCCTCGGGCGACTTCTCCTCTTCGAAGTAGTAGCCCTGGTCGTCAATCACCGCCTTCACCCGGGGCCAGATCTCCGAGAGCGGCTGCTTGTAGACGTGCTCCACGGCCCGGTCCTTCAGGTAGTTCTCCTTCTGATGGGACGCGCAGCCCGTCATCAAGCAGAGCACCGCGGCCACCCACACCGGCAATCGCACCCAACGCATCATCCCTGCCTCCGCTGGCCCCGCCCTTCCGGGGCCTCGAGTGTCACCCCTTCGGCACGGCCACCAGATCAAAGTCCGGAATCCGCTCGCGCATGTACTCGCGCATCCGGTTGATGAGCGCCGCCTCGATCTGCCGGGCCCGCTCGCGGCTCACCCCGTACTTGTCGCCAATGTCCTGCAGCGTGAGCGGCTCGTCCGCGGTCAGCCGGTTCTCGAAGATGAAGCGCTCCTTGCCCTCGAGCGTCTTGGCGAACTCGGCCAGGTTCTCGCGGAACAGCTCCTTGAGCTCCTCGTTGCCCAGCCGCTCCTCCGCCCCCGCCGCCGTCGAGTGCAGGTAGCGCTCGGCGCGCGTGTTCTTCGGATCGTCCCCCAGCGGCGCGTCGATGGACAGCTCGTCGTGCCCCAGCCGCTGATCCATCTCCACCACGTCCTGCTCGGTGACGTTGAGCCGCTCGGCCAGCAGCTTGGGGCTGGGCTCGAAGCCCTGGGCGATCAGCCTGTCCTGCTCCTGGCGCAGCTTGAAGAAGAGCTTCCGCTGGGCCTCCGTCGTCCCCAGCTTCACCATCTTCCAGTTGTCCATGATGTAGCGGAGGATGTACGCCCGGATCCACCACGCGGCGTACGAGCTCAGCTTCACCCCACGGTCCGGATCGTACTTCTTCACCGCCTGCATCAGCCCGATGTTGCCCTCCTGGATCAGATCCAGCAGGGCCAGCGGGTTGCGGTGGTACTCGTGGGCCAGCTTCACCACGAGCCTCAGGTTCGAGGCCACCAGCCGGTAGGCCGCCTGCACATCCCCCGTCGCCTGGTACTTCTTGGCCAGCTCGTGCTCCTCCTCGCGGGTGAGCAGCGGGTGGCGCGTCACCTCGGCCATGTAGGCCTGGAGGGGATCCTTGCGCGTGAGCCCCACCTCTCCGGCCGGAGCCAGGGCGATGGTCCGGACGGCGGGCGCGTGCCCCTCTTCGATCTCGGCGTCTACCTCGGCCAGCTCCTCGGGCTCGGGCTCCAGGGCCTCCGGCTCCACGGTGGCCTCGGACTCGAGCTCGGGGGTCTCCGCCTCGGACGAGGGGGCTACCGGCCGCTTCGTACGGGGCCGGGAGGCCGGGCTTTTGGTTCTCTTCCTCCCATTCGCCATGGGGTCTCCATACAGCAAAGTGCGGCTCTTGTTGCCAGAGGGTAATGCAGGGGCTATGCCCCTGCTTGATGAGCGACATTCCTCAAGAACCGAATCCCGCTTCGAGCCCCCCTGAGTCAGAGACGCCAAGCCGTCCCGCGGAGTACGTCGCGGACATCAGCTTCGAGGACATGAACCTCTCGGAGCCAATTCGCCGGGCCATCGCCGAGCGCGGCTACACCAACCCCACCCCCGTCCAGGCCAAGGCGTTCCAGCCCGCCATGGAGGGGAGGGATCTGATCGTCCGGAGCAAGACCGGCACCGGCAAGACGGCCGCCTTCGGCCTCCCCCTGCTGGAGAAGATCCCCGCGGACGACAAGCGGGTGCGCGCCCTCATCCTCTGCCCCACGCGCGAGCTGGCGCTCCAGGTGGCCGACGAGCTGCGCGAGCTGGGCAAGCACAAGGGCGTCAAGGTGGCGGCCATCTACGGCGGCGCCTCCATGAAGCAGCAGGAGGACGCGCTCGAGGAGGGCACCCCCATCATCGTCGGGACGCCGGGGCGCGTGTTCGACCACATCAACCGCGGCAACCTCAAGCTCGAGGGCTGCGACCACGTGGTGCTGGACGAGGCCGACGAGATGCTCAACCAGGGCTTCTACGAGGAAGTCACCCGCATCCTCGACCGGCTCCCGAAGAACCGGCAGGTGCTGCTGTTCAGCGCCACGGTGCCCACGGACATCCAGAACCTCATCGCCCGGTACACGACGAACGCGGAGACGCTGCTGCTGTCCGGCGACGTGTTCACGGTGGAGCACATCCACCACATCCGCTACGACGTGTCGGACGCCTTCCCCAAGCCGCGCAACCTCATCTACATCCTGGAGAAGGAAGAGCCGCAGAACGCCATCATCTTCTGCAACACGCGGGATGACACCTCGCTGGTGACGGCGGTGCTCAACCGCAACGGCTTCGACGCGGACCTGCTCAACGGGGACCTGCCGCAGAAGGAGCGCGAGCGGGTGATGGGCAAGGTGAAGCGCGGCGAGGTGGCCTTCATGGTGGCCACGGACATCGCCGCGCGCGGCATCGACATCTCCGGGCTGGAGTACGTGATCAACTACTCGCTGCCCGAGGACCCGGCCGTGTACCTGCACCGGGTGGGCCGCACCGGCCGCATCGGCAACAAGGGCACCGCCATCAACCTCTTCTCCGGCCGCGAGCTGGCCACCTACACCGTGCTGGAGAAGAAGTACGGCATCAAGTTCGAGAAGCGCGAGATGCCCGCACCCGAAGAGGCGATGCACCTGTGGACCGAGCGCCACCTGCGGGAGATCCGCGACGGGGCCGGGGGCACGGTGTTCGAGGGCTTCCTGCCGCTGGCCACCCAGCTCAAGCAGCGCCCGGACGCGGATGACCTGATCGCCTTCCTGCTCAAGTACTTCTTCAGCCACCTGCGCATGGAGAAGGCCCAGGCCGCGCAGGAGACCGAGAGGCCGGCACCGGAGCGCAAGCCCGAGGGCCGCCGCGAGGGGCGTGAAGGCCGCGAAGGCCGCGAGGGGCGTGAAGGCCGCGAGGGCCGCAAGGAGCGGGGTGAGCGGGGCGAGCGCCGGGAGCGTGACCGCGACCGCGACAAGGAGCGCCCGCCGCGCACCGAGCACGGCGAGCGTCAGCCCCGTCCGCCCCGCCGGGACGAGCCCCGCCGAGGCGCTCCTCCTCCCGCCATGGAGGCGGGCGCGGGCGAGGCCAAGCTGTGGGTGAACCTGGGGACGGCGGATGGGCTCGGGCCGGGCAGCGTGGCCACCGCGCTGGAGGATGCCGGCGCGCCCGTGGGCAAGGTGCTGCGCGCCGAGCTGCGCCCCACCTTCGGCTACGTCTTCGTGGCCGAGGAGGACGTGGCGCCCTTCGAGGCCCTCAACGGCAAGCAGCACGGCACCAAGACGATCCGGGTGGAGAAGAGCAAGCCGCGCAGCGAGCGCACCGAGGACAGGCCTCGTCCCCCGCCCTCGCCCGATGCGGGCCCCGGTGAGGTGAAGCTCTGGACCAACCTGGGCATGGATGACGGGCTGGACGAGGCGAAGTTCATCGCGGCCCTGGAGGCCCTGGGGGCTCCCCAGAGCAAGGTGATCAAGGCCCTGCTGCGCCCCACCTACGGCTACGCCTATGTCGCCGAGGCGGACGCTCCGGCCTTCGAGGCCCTGCTCGGCAAGCCCTTCGGCGAGAAGCCCCTGCGGATCGAGCGCCACCGGCCCCGAGGCGCCCGCGAGGACCGTCGCCGCGAGCGCCGCGAGGAGCCGCCCGAGGTGCCGGGGCAGACTCGCATGTGGGTGGGCCTGGGCAAGTCCGAGGGGCTCGATGAGGCGGGCGTCACCGCCGCGCTCGAGGGCCTCGGCGCACCCGCGGGCAAGGTGGCCCGGGTCGAGCTGCGGCCCACGTACGCCTATATCTTCGTCGCTGACGAGGATGTCGCCGCCTTCGAGACCCTCAACGGCAAGCAGCACGGCGAGAAGGCCCTGAAGATCGAGAAGGCCAAGCGCCGGTAGCCCTCCGAGGCCATGACGGATGCGTGGGCAGTGAGGACGGGGCCGCGAGAGCCCTCGCCCCGTCTCTCTCCCCTACGGAGAGGCGCTCTTGGCCCGGCGGGCCCGGTGGTAGTGGGCCACGCACAGGCCTCGGGCCAGCACGGGCCGGCCGCAGCCGGGCTCGGCGCAGCGGGCCGGGTCCAGCGCCTTGTCCTCCCGGCGCCCCGCGCCCTCGGCGAACATCAGCTCCGCCACCGACAGGAGCCGGTCCACGTCCTCGCGCGAGAGCTGGCGCTCGCGGATGAAGTGCACCAGCCGATCCGCGCCGGTGTCGTCGTCCTCCTCCAGCCGGAACAGCTCGGAGGGCGGCAGGCCGAGCGCCGCGGCCACCTGGAGCAGCGTCTCGTAGCTGGGGCTGCGCTCCCCGCGCTCCAGCAGCGAGGCGAAGCTCACGGAGATTCCGCAGCGGGCGGCGAAGTCCTCCTGAGTCAACCCTCGGCGCTCGCGCAGCGCCCGGATGCGGCGCGCGAGCCCCTGCAGGTGTCCGCTGGTGTCTGGGGCGTGCGGCGGGCCGGGGCGCATTCCGTTTCCTATGGTAGCTCACCCCATCTGGTAAGGTCTCGCGCATGAATGCCGTCGAGGAGACCAACTACTACTTCCGCAAGGCCGCCCGCATCATGGACGTCGGCACGCCCATCGAGACGCTGCTGGCCACGCCCCTGCGCGAAGTGAAGGTGCAGGTCTCCATCGAGATGGACTCCGGGGAGATCCGCACCTTCACCGGCTACCGCATCCAGCACGACAACAGCCGCGGGCCCATGAAGGGCGGCCTGCGCTTCCACCCCAAGCTGGACCAGAGCGAGTGCGCGGCCCTGGCCTCGCTGATGACGTGGAAGACGGCGGTGGCCAACCTGCCCTACGGCGGCGCCAAGGGCGGCATTACGTGCGATCCCACCCAGCTCAGCCTCAAGGAGCTGGAGCGCCTCACCCGCAAGTACGTGGATCAGGTGCAGGACGTGATTGGCCCCACGCGGGACATCCTCGCTCCGGACGTCAACACCAACCCCCAGGTGATGGCGTGGATCATGGATCAGTACTCGCGCTACCACGGGCACTCGCCGGCGGTGGTGACGGGCAAGCCGCTGGATCTCTACGGCTCCAAGGGCCGCGAGGCCGCCACCGGCCGCGGGCTGCTCTACGTCTGCCGGGAGATCCTCCGGGACGTGCACCTGCCCATGAAGGGCACGCGCTTCGCTATCCAGGGCTTTGGCAACGTGGGCAGCCACATCGCCCGGCTGCTCTGGGAGGACGGGGCGGTGGTGGTGGCGGTGTCGGACGTGCTCGGCGGCGTGCGCAACCCGCAGGGGCTGGACATCCCCAACCTCTTCGAGCACGTGCAGCGCACCGGCACCGTGACGGGCTACACCGGCGGCCAGGCCTGCTCCAACGAGGACGTGCTGGCGGCGGACTGCGAGGTGCTCATCCCCGCGGCGCTTGGGCACGTGATTACGAAGGAGAACTCCAACGCCGTGCGGGCGCGGCTCGTCATCGAGGGCGCCAACGGCCCGACGACTCCGGAGGCGGATGAGCTGCTGGAGAAGCGCGGCACCCTGGTGGTGCCGGACATCCTGGCCAGCGTGGGCGGCGTCACCGTCAGCTACTTCGAGTGGGTGCAGAACCTCCAGCACATGTCGTGGGAGGAGGACCGCGTCAACGCGGAGCTGGAGCGCACCATCAAGGAGTCCTACGAGCGGGTGACGCAGCTGGCGCGCTCGCGCAAGGTGCCGCTGCGCACGGCGGCCTTCATCCTCGCCATCGGCCGGGTGGGCAAGGCCACGGTGATGCGCGGCATCTGAGCCAGCGCCACCAATGGCACGCCACTGGAGGCGCGATAGGAGTTTTTCGAATTCCATGCGGAGAACGCCCCCAAGCAGCGCAGCCGTAAGCTCCGGTCATGCACTCGTCCTGGTCATGGGGCTGTGCCTCTGGGGCAGTTGTGTTCATCCCGGAACACCGATGAGTTCCACCTGCAGCGAGGTGCCCACCGTGGAGGAATGCCAAGCAGCCGCCCAGGTGATCACGAGTGACTGCCTCAAAAAATGCGTGGAGATGCAGTGCGCGGGCATCAAGATCAACTGCAGCAGCCCGGAGATACAAAAGAACTGCAAAGACAAGAGCAGCGAAGGCATCGTCGCGATGGGTTATGTCGCACGGTTCGACGACGTCCCCGTTTCATGCGCCAGCCCATGGAAAGAGATCAATTGGTGCGAGGTGCCCTCTTCGAGGGAGTGCCGCGCCAAAGCCATGGTTCACGAGTTGGCGCATTCATGCGGCTGGCACCATAACCAGGGATTCGGCGTGCCCGGTGACGACGGGAATTTGCCGTGCAACTGAGCCCGCGTCTTCTCATATCCACGCTGCTTCTGATGCTCGTGGGATGCAGAGGCTTGCCTTTCTTTTCCCCCGCCTCAACGGACTCAAGCAGCACAAAAGAGGCCACGCGGACTGTCGATGGCGCTTTCTCGCGAGCCAAGTTGGAGATGCAGGACATCTCATTTGACGGGGAGGACCTTCATGGCCGTCTCCTGATCAGCCCTGTCGGGACTGAACTCCGCATTGACAGGCGCCTCATTGAGAGCGGCGACCTGACGGTAGACTCCGTTGTGAAGTGCGATACAGGTGAAGCCCTCCCCTACGTCATCATGGATGTGTACGCGCGTGCCCCCCGTGAAGAGGACATCCTGATCCTGAAGCCCGGTTTCTGGTACGGGAAGGAGATACGCATCTTTCTCTTCGCCGAGCACGCCACCCATCAACCAAACCCGCAGTGCTTCGAAGCGGAGATTGAGTACCACGCTCTCGACGTCAAGAACGTCGCGCGGGTGCACATCCGGGCTGAGCGCAGCCCGCCACCCTCTCCAGATGCGGGCGTCCCCATTGAGAAGCCCCAGGAGGGTGCCTCGAAACCAAGGATTGAGTGAGGCCCCGAGGTTCGCCGCATCCGCTCCCCTCCTTGCACCTCTAACAGCAAGCCCACACTCCCTGCCCCTTTCGCGCCCGCCCCGCATCCGCTATGGGGCCGCGACATGGTGAAACTCCAGGACATCCTCGCCGCGCGAGAGCGCATCCGCGGCGCCATCCGTCCCACCCCCTGCCCCGCCTCGGACTACTTCACCGAGCGCACCGGCTGCGCCGCCGTGTGGTTCAAGATGGAGAACCTCCAGCACACGGGGGCCTTCAAGGAGCGCGGCGCGCTCAACAAGCTGCTCACGCTGACGGACGAGGAGAAGGCGCGCGGCGTCATCGCCGCCTCGGCGGGCAACCACGCGCAGGGGCTCGCCTACCACGCGCGCAAGCTGGGCGTGAAGGCCACCATCGTCATGCCCGAGCGCACCCCGCTGATCAAAGTCTCGCGCACCCGCGATGACTACGGCGCCCACGTCGTCCTCAAGGGCGCCAACTTCGACGAGGCCTACGCCGAGGCCGTCAACATCCAGAAGGCGCAGAACCTGGTCTTCGTCCACCCCTTCGATGACGCGCAGGTCATCGCCGGGCAGGGCACCATCGGGCTGGAGCTGCTCGAGCAGACGCCCTTCATGGACATGGTGGTGGTGCCCATCGGCGGCGGAGGGCTGATCTCCGGCATCGCCTGCGCGCTCAAGGAGACCAACCCGCGCATCCAGGTGGTGGGCGTGCAGACGGAGGTGCTCTGCAGCATGAAGGAGTCCCTGAAGGCGCAACATGTGGTGGAGCTGCCCCCGGGAGCCACCATCGCGGATGGCATCGCGGTGCGGCGGCCCGGCGAGCTCACCTACTCCATGGTGCACAAGTACGTGGATGACGTCGTCACCGTGGACGAGGAGGAGATCGCCAACGCCATCCTCGTCATGCTGGAGCAGGAGAAGAGCGTGGTGGAGGGCGCCGGCGCGGTGGGCATCGCCGCGTTGATCAACAACCACATCCCCCAGGCCAACGACAAGAAGACCGTGGTGCTGCTGGGCGGCGGCAACATCGACATGAACGTCATCAGCCGCATCATCGAGCGGGGCCTGGTGAAGGCTGGCCGCCTGGTGCGCCTGGAGGTGCGGCTGCCGGACCGGCCCGGCATGCTCGCGGGGCTCACGTCGCAGATCGCCGAGCAGCGCGCCAACATCGTGGAGATCCACCACAACCGCGCCTTCTCCAAGGCCGGCCTGGGCGAGGTCATGGTCGAGGTGACGCTGGAGACCACCGGCCGCCCGCACATCCAGGAGATCATCGGCGCCCTGAGCCGCCAGGGCTGGCAGGTGGCGGAGGAGACGTAGCCGGGGGCTCTTCAACGCCACCTGGGGGCTCGGCCATACTGGGCCCCCATGAATTCCCTCCTCCTCGCGCTCCTCCTCACCGCCGCGCCTCCGGCGCAGAAAGCCCAGCAGCTCGCCAAGGCCAAGGCGTGGGAGGAGCTGTACCTCGCCTACTCCGCCGCGGACCCCAAGGGCTATCCGGACCCCGAGCGCAAGGCCATCGCCGAGCCCCTCCTCAAGGGCTGCGAGGCGCTGGTGGCCAGTGACGCGGTGATGGCGTACTCGCTCGGCGAGCGCTCCGCGGCCTTCCAGGAGTCCGCCGGCAACCTGCGCTGCCTGGCCCGCGCGGCGCTCGCCACGGATCAACGCGGCGCCGCCGAGGAGGCCCTGCGCAAGGGCCTGGCCAACTACCCCAAGGAGGGCGCCTTCGGCCTGGAGCTGGGCAAGCTGCTGCTGGGGGACAAGGATGGCGTGGGCGCCGCCGAGGCGCTCGGCAAGGTGCCGCCCCGCTCTCCCCAGGCCGCCGAGGCCAGGAAGCTGCTCCAGAAGGCCAAGAGCCTCTCCGCCGAGGACAACCAGGCCCGCGCGCAGGCCGAGACCATCGAGCGGCGCATGAACGGCGAGGACTCCCCCTCCGGCGGGAAGAGCAGGCCCGCCGTCGCCCATGACGAGGGAGACACCCGCGCCACCAGCCTCTCCTACGAGTCCGGCGTGAGCGCCGACGGCATGCGCACCCGCGCCAACAAGCGCTTCGTGATGAAGTACTTCAACAACAACCGCGACTTCGGCCAGCGCGCCGAGTACGAGGGCAAGGTCGTCGCCACGCTCGAGGAGGCCTACGAGTTCACCCGCGGCATCCTCGGCGAGGCGCGCGAGTCCCCCGTGGACGTCATCCTCTACACCCGCGAGGAGTTCCGCACCCACCAGGGCGCCTCCATGGCGCGCACCGTGGCCGGCCTGTACTCGGACGGGGCCATGCGCATCAACGATGCCGCCGAGCTGACCCAGCAGACCAAGGCCACCCTGGTGCACGAGTACGTCCACTCCGCGGTGGACGACTTCTGCGGCGGCCGGAACCAGCTCCCCACCTGGCTCAACGAGGGCCTGGCCGAGTATGTGGAGTGGCGCTACCTGGGCGGAGACGGCCCGCCCGTCACCATGGCCAACGAGCTGCGCGCCGCCGCCCGAGGCGGCAGGCTCCCCAGCCTCAGCGGCATGGCCCAGGGCATGCTCATCCAGACCGCCGATCCCGCCCTGGCCTACGCCACCTCCGCCGTCGCCGTCCGCGAGCTGATGCACCAGGGAGGGGCCCCCCGCCTGCTCGCCCTCATCCGCGAGGTGGGACAGGGTGTCCCCTTCGAGGGGGCGCTCCAGTCCAACTACGGCATGGATGTGGCCAAGCTGGAGGAAGAGGTCAAAGCGACCCTCTCCCACAGGTAGCGGGCGATCGAGCCATTCTGGTCCGTTTACCGGCTGCCGAGACTCTCCTACACTCTCGCCTCCAAATTTGCGCTTCAGGCGTTATGGCGGGAACCTCGCCCCGCCTACGCCTTACCCCCCCGTAGCAAGGTGGACGGATGTCCGACACGCGCGCGGCGATGAGAGAGTTTCGCTTCCTCGACGAGAAGCGAAAGATGGGGAGCCTGTCCCCAGTAGAGGAGGCTCGCTGGAACGAGCTGCGTGGACTCCTGGGAGTCCAGGACGCGCCCGTCCAGGAGACGCCTGCGGCCGAGGCCTATCCTCAGCAGGAGCAACCCCAGGGCTATTACGGCGCGGATGGGCAGTGGTACGCCTACCCCGCCGGCTATCCGCAGCAGCCCCAGCCTCAGGGCTACTACGGCGCGGATGGGCAGTGGTACGCCGCTCCCGCCCCGGGCTATCCGCAGCAGCCTCAGGGCTATTACGGCCAGGACGGCCAGTGGTACGCCTACCCCGCTGGCTATCCGCAGCAGGGCGATGATCCGAATCAGGCGTATGCCCAGGGCGGATACGATCCGAACCAAGCCTACGGCGCTTATCCGCAGCAAGGCTACGATCCGAATCAGGCGCAGGGGTACGATCCCAACCAGGCCTACGGCGCCTATCCGCAGCAGGGCTACGATCCGAATCAGGCGCAGGGGTACGACGCGAGCCAGGGCTACGCCAACCCCAACCCCGACTATTCCGCCCAGGGGTACGCGGCCCAGGGCTACGCCACCCAGGGCCAGCAGCCGTACCCAGCGGACCCCAACCCGGGCGACGCCGGTGGCTACGCGCAGCCGTACTACCCGGAGCAGCAGGCTCCGGCGGAGGCCTGGCCCACCGCGGCAGAGAACTCCTATGAGCAGCCCGCTCCCATTCCCGCTCCCGAGCCCGAGGCCGCTCCGCAGGCCGCGGAAGAGGACGACTTCGGCTCGCTGAGTGGCTCCTCGTCCTGGAGCACGCCCGAGTCCACCCCCGCGCCAGCTCCGGCTCCTTTCCAGGCCGAGCCCGCGCAGGACGCCCTGCCGCAAGCCGAGGCGGATGATGTCCTCGAGGTGTCCGCCGACGAGGTGACGGATGTGGAGAGCGCGGACGTGGACAGCGCGCAGGCTCCCACAGCGCAGCCCGCGCCGGCCTTTGCCCCGGAGAGCCTCCAGACCCACACCGAGCCCGTGGCCGCCGCCTACGAGACCCAGCCGCTCTCCGACAGCGAGGTGGCCGGGGCCTCGGCAGATGACTCCGCGGAGCCCATCGAGCTCGGCGCGGACGATGTCTCGCTGATCGATGCGGAACCCGAGCCCGAGCCTGAGCCCGTGGCTCCCGTGGCCGCGCAGCCGGCTCCCGAGGAGGCCGCTCCTCAGCCCGCCTCTTCCGAGGTCGTGCTGGAGACGTCCTTCGCCGAGATCGCCACCGAGGAGGCCGCTCCTCAGCCCGAGCTTCAGGCCGAGCCTGAGCCTCAGCCCCAACCGGAACCCCAGCCGGAGCCCCAGCCACTCATCGCCGAGCCCGTCGAGGAGCTGTCCCTGGACGACGTGCAGCCGGAGCCTCCGGCCGCTCCGTCGTTCCCGGCTCCTGAGCCCGCGGCTCTCGCGAGCGAGCCTGTGCTCCATGCGGAGCCCTCCCCGTTCGACAATGACGGCTGGAGCGCCGCACCGCTCTCCACGGACACCGCGGCACCGGAGCCCGTGAGCTCCGCGCCCCCGCCGACGTTCGAAGCCGAGCCTCTCCCCGCCGAGGCCGTCTCCCAGGCCGAGCCGGAGATCTCCCTCACCTCCGAGGACATGATCGAGGCGGCTCCCGCCCCCGCGGCGCCCGAGCCCACCCCGTCCGTCGAGGCCGCGAGCCCCGACTCCACTCCCGTCCTCGAAGCAGCGCCCATCGAGACGCCCCCCGCCCAACCGGAGGCCCTCGCCAGCGCCGAGCAGCCCACGCTCGAGGTCTCCGAGTTCGAGATGGAGATCAGCGCCGAGGTGGCTCCGCCTCCCGCTCCTGCTCCCGAGCCCGTCTCGGCCGCTCCCGCCGAGGCGCCCGTCTCGCAGGAGGCCCCTACCTTCGACGTGGCCGAGCTCGGCGCCGAGGTCGAGCCCGAGCCCGCGACACCGGCCCTGGAGGCCCACCTCGCGCATCCCTCGCTGGAGCTGCGCCCGGTGCAGGTCGCGCCGGATCTCCAGGCGGACACCATCGAGCTCACCGAGGACGCCGTCGAGTCCGCGGAGCCCACCGCTCCGGCCAGCGACACGATGCCGGCCTGGGAACCTGGGACCTCTGACTCGCAGGAGCCCGCGGTCCAGTCCGCCACCGCCTCTGCTGTCGAAGACGTCGATCTCTCCGGCAACCCGGAGGAGGCCGTTCCTCTCGCGACCAATGCGGACTTCGTGCCGGGACTGACCGCGAGCTCCGCGTGGGAGTCGGACCGCTCCATCGAGCTCTCCGCCGAGCCCGCACAAGAGGCCAGCAGCGACGTCATCGAACTCACCGAGGCCTCCGTCGAGATGCAGCCGGCGGAGTCCTCCGCCGTGGCCGCGGACAGCTGGAGCACCGGAGAGGCCTCGCAAGCGGCTCCGGAGCCCATGGCCGCGCGTGACACCTCGCCGGACTGGGCCAGCTCCGAAGCCCCCATCGAGACGAGCCCCAGCAGCCTGGAGGCCTCCAGCAGCGAGGCCGCGGTGGCCTCTGAGTGGACCGCCTCCTCCACGAGCGCCCAGCCCGAGTGGCTGGAGACCTCGCGGACGGCTGCCCCCACCCCGGAGACCAACTCCGAGTGGGAAACTCCGCCCGCACCGGAGAACCCCTGGGCCGAGCCTGCTGCCCCCGCGTCGCCCTCCGAGTGGAGCGCCACGCCCGAGCCGAGCACGACGCCCGAGTGGAACGCGTCAGCGCAGGAGGATCAGCCGGTCCTCGAGGCCACACCCGAGGAGCCAGCTCAGCCCTGGACCGCGCAGCCCGAGCCCACGGCCCAGACCGAGTGGTCCGCCGCTCCCTCCGAGGGGACGAGCTGGCAGCCCGAGCCTCCCCCGGCCCCCACGCCTGGCTGGGAAGCGACGCCCGTGGAGGTGGACGCGGAGCCCGAGCAGGGGTGGTCCGCCCAACCCACCACCGAGCCTCCCCCGCCGCCGCAGCAGCCCGAGCGCGCCGAGTGGGCAGAGCCCGAGCCCGAGTGGGTCAAGGATCCGCCCCAGCGTGATCAGTTCGGCGCGACCACGGAGATCTCCAAGCTCTCCGCCGAGCAAGAGAACGAGTACGCTCCTCGCGAGCAGTGGCCCGCGGGCCCCAGCCCCTTCGATGCGCCGATGGACGACTTGGGGGCCGCCAACCACCCGGTGCAGCAGTATCCGGCGGACCTCGCGGCCTTCGGCGCGCCGATGCAGAACCTCTCCGAGCCCGAGCCGGACCTCGGCGGCAGCCCGCCTCCGCCTCCCGTAGCGCAAGCCGCCTCCGAGCCGAGCATCGACGTCACCTTCGACGACGCGCCTCCGCCGCCGCCCGCGATGGAAGCCGCCTCCGAGCCAAGCATCGACGTCACCTTCGACGACGCGCCTCCGCCGCCGCCCGCCGCGGCCAGCGAGGAACTGCCCGTCATGGAGGTGGCCGAAGTCGCCGAAATCGCCGAAGTCGCCGAAGTCGCCGAGGTGGCTGAAGTCACCGACGTGGCCGAAGTCGCCGAAGAGGCCGAGATCGAATTCACGGAGGAGGCTGCCCCTCCGCCCCCCGCGATCCCGGTGCCGCCTTTCAGGCCCGCGGCCGCGGTGGCCATGCCGCCCCCGCCTGCCCACGCGCGGGCGCCCATCGCCGTGCCGATGCCTCCTCCCGCGCCCGCCGCGGCGCGCATGGCTCCGGCCCCCGCGACCCACGCCAGGGCGATGGTGCCTCCTCCGCCTCCTCCGGCAGCCCGTGCGGCGTCGCTCCCGAGCATCCCGGTGGCGCCCTCCATGGCCGTCCCTCTGCCCACGCCGGGAGTGGCCCGCCCCTCCGCCGCGAGCATGCAGGCCATGAGCGCCGCGGTCCCGCTGCCCCCGGCCGCGCCGCCGGTGCGCCCGCCTCCGTCCGCGCCTGCGCGTGCGTCCGTCGCGGCCATGGCTCCCGTGGCCATGCCGCCCCCGCCTCCCCGCGCCGCGGTTCAGGCCGACGCCGCGGTCGCCATCGAGGAGGCCCCGCTCTTTGATCCGCGGGGCGTTCCGCTGGCGCCCGCCGACACGGGCCCGCGCTCCTGCTTCGTGGAGGGCGAGCACCGCGTCATCATCCACACCGTGGAAGGCCAGGTGAAGCGAGGCATCATCCGCGACGTGGATCTGCTGGATGAAGTCATCGCGCTGGAGCAGCAGACCGGCTTCACCCCGGAGCGCATCCCCGGCAAGCGGGTGAAGGCCATCTTCTTCATGCTCCCCGCCGGCGCGCGCCAGCCGCAGGCCGATGGCCAGAAGATCCGCGTCACCTTCAACGACGGGCGGCAGGTGGCGGGCTTCTCGCGGGACTTCAAGGAAGGCGGCCAGGGCTTCTTCCTCATCCCGGCCGACAGCCGCACCAACACCGCGCGGATCTTCGTCTACCGCACCAGCGTCCAGGCCGTGGCCGAGGGCTGAGCGCCCTCCCCGTCCGTTGCCCGCACGAAAAAAGAGGGGCCTCGGTGAACGAGGCCCCTCGGGTGCTCTGATTCAGTAAGCGGACCGGGACTACTTGGCGTCCTTGGCGGTGGTGTTGGCCGGAGTGGCGGCCTTCTTCACGGCCTCGAGGTCGAGCGTCACCTTCACATCATCGCCCACCGCCACGCCGCCCGTCTCCAGGGCCGCGTTATAGGTCAGCCCGAAGTCCTTGCGGTGGAGGGTGGTGGTCGCCGTGGCGCCAATGCGGATCTTGCCCTGCGGATCCTTGGCCTCCTTGGAGGGACCCTCGACGTCCAGGACGACTTCCTTGGTGACGCCGTGCATGGTCAGGTCGCCCGTGACCTTGAGCTGGCCCTCGCCCGCCTTCTCCACCTTCTTCGACTTGAAGGTGATGGTCGGGAACTTCTCCACGTCGAAGAAGTCCTTGCTCTTCAGGTGCGTGTCACGCGCCGCCACGCCCGTGTCGATGGTGGTCGTGTCGATGGTCACCGCCACGGTGGACTTGGTGATGTCCTTGTCGTCCAGGTCCAGCGTGCCGGTCATCTTGCTGAACGAGCCACGCACGTTCGACACCATCATGTGCTTCACAGCGAACCCCGCGTTGCTGTGGGGCGCGTCAATCTCGTACGAGGCCGCCATCGCGAGCGACGGCACGGACAGGGCGGCAATGGCCAGGGCGGACTTCATCAGCGTCTTCATGACTTCCTCCAAAACTGCGGTTCAATGGCGCGGCGCGGGGGGACTCGCCCAGCCGCGGGGGACCCCAGATGCCCGAGTCCCTCCCGTCTGTCGAGTCCCCTTCCCGCCACCCTCGCTTGTTTAGCAACACCCGTACCAAGCGCCCAGACACTCCAAGTGCTTGAAATCGCGGGGAGGGCACTCCTTTGAGTGGCGCGGGGCTCTCAAATTGATAGTCATGTCCCTCGTTCTGGAAGGAGCGGCGCCATGGCGGGCACGTTGGAGCTGGATCTGCGGGAGTTGCTGAGCTTCGAGCCGGGAGGTGGGCTCATCCACTTCGCCGGGCAGCGGGCGCTGCTGATGGACGCGGTGGCGCTGGGGCTGCTGCGCAAGGAGCTGATCACCACGCTGGGGATGACGGCGGCCCGAGGCATCCTCACGCGGCTGGGCTTCGCCCAGGGCTGGCGCATGGCCGAGGCGATGAAGACGGCCTTCCCCTGGCCTGACGAGCAGGCCTGGCGCCGAGCGGGCGGCAAGCTGCATACCCTCCAGGGGCAGGTGCTCTTCGAGCCCGTGGAGCACCGGCCCGAGGAGGGCCCGCCGCCGTTCGCCGAGGCGCTGTGGCGCGAGTCCTACGAGGCCGAGCAGCACCTGCTGCACCTGGGGCGGGCGGATCAGCCGGTGTGCTGGAGCCTCACGGGGCTGGCCAGCGGGTACATGAGCTACTGCCACGGCAAGTCCATCTACTGCCTGGAGACGCGCTGCGTGGGGAAGGGAGACGCGGTGTGCCAGATCGTCGGCAAGCCGGCCGAGGAGTGGGGACCGGACTGCGTGCAGGAGCTGCGCTTCTTCGAGACACAGTGCATGGAGGGCGCGCTGGCGCAGGTGACGGAGGCGCTCAAGCAGGCCGAGCAGAAGCTGCGGCAGAAGCGGCGCACGCTGGCGCGGGTGACGGGGGACACGGAGGATCCGTCCGGCATGGTGACGCGCACCCAGGAGATGAAGCGGGTGCTGGGGCTGGCCCGCCGCGCGGCGAAGGTGGACTCCACCGTGCTCATTACGGGAGAGAGCGGCGTAGGCAAGGAGCGCATCGCCCGCCTCATCCACGACGAGTCCGGCCGGGCGCCCAAGGCCTTCGTGGCCGTCAACTGCGCGGCCGTCACCGAGAGCCTCCTGGAGAGCGAGCTGTTCGGCCACGCCAAGGGCGCCTTCACCGGCGCCACGCATGATCGGCCGGGCCTGTTCGAGGCGGCCAGCGGCGGCACCCTCTTCCTGGACGAGGTGGGCGAGGTGCCCCCCGCCATGCAGGCCAAGCTGCTGCGCGCGCTGCAGGAGAAAGAGGTCCGGCGCGTGGGGGAGAACCAGAGCCGCAAGGTGGACGTGCGGGTGGTGGCGGCCACCAACCGCCACCTGCTGGAGGAGGTGAACGCCGGGCGCTTCCGGCAGGATCTCTACTACCGGCTGCGGGTGATCGAGCTGAAGGTGCCTCCGCTTCGCGAGCGCCGGGAGGACATCCTCCCGCTGGCGCGCCTGCTGCTGATCGAGGCCACCGAGCGGCTCGGGCGCCGGGTGCTGTCCTTCTCTCCGGACGCGGCGGATCAGCTGCTGCGCTACGCGTGGCCGGGCAACGTGCGCGAGCTGGGCAACGCCATCGAGCGCGCGGTGGCGCTGTGCGAGGGCTCGCGCGTGGAGCGGGAGGATCTGCCCGAGGAGGTCCGCGCGGCGCCGCCCAGCTTCCTGCCGGGCAGCTCGCCGCGGACGCTGGAGGACATGGAGCGCGAGTACATCCTCGCGGTGCTGGCGAGCAACGGCGGCAACCGCTCACGCACCGCCGAGCAGCTCGACATCGGCCTGGCCACGCTCTACCGCAAGCTCAAGCACTACGGGCACCCCGAGGCGCCCAACTGAGCCCGAGCGGCCTCGGCCCCACGGCCCGGCACCTCAGTTGAGGAACCGATCGTTCGGGCGCTCCTCGGAGACGACGTGCAGGTTGCGCGAGCGGTTGCGCAGCTGCCGCTGCAGCCGCCAGTGCTGGAAGTGCAGCCACAGCCCGCGCGGGCTCCGGCCCTTCACGTAGCCGAAGATCAGCAGCAACCCGAGCACGTCCGGCAGCTGCTGCAGCAGCCCCGCGAACGGGCCACCGTTGGCGGTGAGCACCCACAGCGCCACGAAGCCCGCGCCGATTCCCGCGAACGCATTGCCCGACAGGGGGATGCCCCAGAAGTTGGTCTGCCCCCGTCCAATGGTGAGCCCGTACGCCACCCAGAGGATGCTCGCCATCACCGAGCCGCCCGTATGGGGGAACATGCCCACCACCGGGAACACCAGCGCCAGCAGCGAGGTGAGGAACCCCGCCAGCGCCGTGGTCCCCACCGTCACCAGCAGCAGCCGCCTCGGGCCCCACACCCCCTCCAGCCAGCCCCCGCTGGACCAGATGATGATCGCGCTGAAGAGGATGCCGGTGGCGCCCGCCTCGATGAAGCCGTAGGTGAACGGCTGCCAGAGCAAGCCGCCCAGGGTGCCGGGCAGCAGCAGCAGCAGCACGCCCAGCCCGTTGCGCGTCAGCAGGAACAGCACGGAGACGGCCACCATCCCGAGCGCGAGCTTGGCCGCCATGGACTCCAACCCCGGAATCCCAAGCCCTCCACCGCCCCTTCTGCGCATCGGTCGCATCCCTGCTCCTTCACGCTCGAACGCCGAGCCGTCCAAAGGTGGTGGAAGCCGGGCCACTTCGCAACCACTTCGTCATCCAGTGGTCGCTCCAAATGAAGAAGGGCGCCCCTCCCCTACCTCGGGAGAGCGCCCTTCGAATGTCGGCTGCCCGTCAGGCGGGCGAGCCGCTCAGCTCCTGAACTTGTAGAAGAGCGTGATGGTGAGGCAGTGGAACTCCTTGTCGGAGGACTGGGTCACCACCTTGTCCACCACCTCCACGTTGGGGTTCTCCTTGAGCCACTTGGTGATGTTCTCACCCATGTTCTCGCGATCTCGCGCGAGCGTGGTCGAGAACACCTTGACGCCCGTGAAGCTGATAAGACCCATTCCGACCCTCGTCTAAAACCAGAGATTCCGCACGTTTACCCCGACTCTACCCCTGCGGCAAGAAACGGGGCGGATTTTCCGGCTTCAGCGAGCCGCGGCCGCCTTGCGCTGCTGGCAGGCCATCTCGTCCTTGCACGAGGGGCCGATGCCGTCCGGGTGAGGCCCCAGGGGCGCCTTGTCGCTCTCCTCCACCCCACACAGCACACACTTGCGCTTGCGGTTGCGGCGCTCCGCCCGGCGCTGCTCGGCGATCTGCTTGGCCCGCTCGCGGGCCGTCTTCGCATCCACCTCGTTGCTCATCTCACGTCCCGATTGGAAGTCTGTTGCTCAGAGCGCCTCGACCAGCACCGCGATGCCCTGGCCGCCGCCGATGCACGCCGAACCGATACCATAGCGAGCCCCCCGGCGCTTCAGTTCGTAGATCAGGCTCATGGTGATCCGCGCCCCCGAGGCGCCGAGCGGGTGGCCCACGGCGATCGCTCCGCCGTTGACGTTCGTCCGCTCGCGTGGCAGCCCCAGCTCCTTCTCCACCGCCAGGTACTGGGGCGCGAAGGCCTCGTTCACCTCGAACAGCTCCACGTCGCCCAGCTTGCACTCGGCGCGCTCGAGCAGCCGGCGGATGGCCGGCGCGGGGCCAATGCCCATCACCTTTGGATCGCACCCGGAGATGCCCCAGTTGATCAGCCGCGCCAGGGGCTTCAGGCCCTGCTTGTCCACGAAGGAGCGGGTGGCCATCACCATGGAGCCGGCGCCGTCGCAGATGCCGCTGGCGGCGCCCGCGTGCACCACGCCGTCCTTCTTGAAGGACTTGGGCAGCTTGCGCAGGCCCTCCACGGTGGTGTCCGGGCGGTTGTGCTCGTCCTTGGCGACCACCGTGTCGCCCTTCTTCCCCTTCACGGTGACGGGGGAGAGCTCCTCCTGGAGCCGGCCAGCCTCCTGCGCGGCGGCGAAGCGCTTCTGCGTGAGCACCGAGTACTCGTCCACCACCTCCTGGGAGAGCTGGTAGTCCACCGCGAGCTGCTCGGCCGTGAGCGCCATGCCCAGGCCGGTGTAGCTGTCCGTGAGGGCGCTCCACAGCATGTCCTCCAGGCCGCCCTTGCCCAGCGGGATGCCCCAGCGCGCGCCGCGGATGACGTGAGGCGCCTGGCTCATGGACTCGGTGCCGCCGGCCAGCACGCACGAGGCCTGATCGGTGAGCATCATCTCCGCGGCGGTGACGAAGGCCTGGAAGCCCGAGCCGCACAGCCGGTTGACGCCCAGCGCCGGCACCGGCACCGGCACGCCCGTGCGCAGCCCCACGTGGCGCGGCAGGTAGATGGCGTCCGCGCTCGTCTGCACGACGTTGCCGTACACCACGTGCTGGATCTGCTCGGGAGACACCTTCGCCTGGGCGAGCGCCGCCTTCGCTGACTCGACGGCCAGGTCCGTGGCGCTCACGTCCTTCAGGCTGCCTCCATAGGTGCCGAACGGGGTGCGCTTACCGGACAGGAAATAGATCTCTTCGTTCTTCGAAACGCTCTTCATGGCGAATGCGGCTCCGGGGCCAAGGACCTTGGCTCCTTAACGTGACCTCGCGGCGCCTTCAACGGGCACGCCCGCCCAGGAAAGCGCTGGCGACGATGGCCAGGGCGGCGACTGTCCACAACAACCCAGGCAGGTTCTGCCGGCGGAGCTCCTTCTGCCCGAGCCCCCGGTACCAGGAACGCCCGGCCTCCACTCGGCCTTCCCAGGTGAAGTCCCCTGTGGGAGTCACACCCTCCAGGCGCTTGAGGTGGGCGCGGAAGAGGCGCTCGGGCGGCACATCCTCCAGCCCGCCGGAGCGGTAGCGGCCAGGAATGTCGAGCGCCGGGCGCTTATAGCCCGCGGTGATGACGAAGCCCTCGGGCGCCAGGGGTGTGAGGAAGTAGAGGCGCGGGGTGCCGTTGGGGCCCAAATGGAGCGTGGCGAAGACGCGCTCGCCCGGGTGCGCGTAGTCGTAAGAGAAGCTGGCGCGCCGGAACAGTGGCTTCTCCTCGTGGCTGCCGAGCGGGAGGAAGCCCAGGGCCTGGAGCTGTCCGGCGGTGGGCTCCAGCTCCGAGGGCAGGTCCATCCGGTCGCCGGGCGCGTCGGGCTCCACGCGGACACGGGCGGGGAAGAGGTAGAGGAGAGCGCGCCAGTAGTTGAGCACCAGGAGCGTCACCGCGAGCCCCAGGCCCACGAGCGCGGTCCCCAGCTGGACGAAGACGTTCATGGGCGCGCTCCGCGGATCGAGGCCATCCCTGCACCGTAGCGATGGGACGGGCCCCCGTCCACGGTGCACTGGCTCCCGGGAGCGGCGCTACGCTGTGGGCCGCAGCCCCTGCTTGTTCATCAGCTCCCCGCGCAGGGCGTTCACGCGGAACAGCCAGAGGTTGGCGCGCGCGGTGCGGAAGGCCCGCTCGGCCGCATCCAGCGCTCGCGAGGCCTCCAGAGAATCTCTCCCGAGCCACAGCTCGGCCAGGGCCACGTTCACCAGCCCCACCTGCAGCACGTTGCGGCACTCGGCCGCCAGCGCCAGCGCGCGGGCCAGGTGGCCCTGGGCCTCGTCCATGGGCACCAGCGGCGCCAGCGCCCGGCGGGCGAGGATCTCATCGAAGGGGTTCTCCAGCTCCGGAGCCAGCGCCCGGGCCAGCGCGGCCTCCGCGGCCTCGCGAGCGGCGGCATGGTGCCCCTGGGAGCGCTCGAAGCGGGACTGGTAGACGCGCACCAGCGTCTCCATGCGGAACTCCTCCGAGCGCGCCAGCTCCAGGGCCCGGGGCAGGGACTGGCGCGCGGCGTCCACGTCATGGGCGAGCACGTCCCGGCAGGCCGTGTACGCCTGGACATAGAGCTGCAGCCAGCGATCGCCGGGCAGCACCTGGGCCAGCGTCTGCCCGCGGGCCAGCACGGCGTCCAGCTGATCCAGCTCGCCGCGCTCCAGGTAGTACGGAGGCGTGTAGATGGCGAGGTTGCGCTCGGGCAGGCGCGGGTTGCCCAGCCGGCGGATCAGCTCCTGCTTCTCCACGAGCACCGGCGCCAGCGCGGCGGCGTCCCCGGTGAAGGAGGCGCGGACGATCTGGGTGAACAGGTGGTAGATGCGGATGTCGGTGAAGCCGTAGCGCTCCGCCACCTCGAACCCGTCGTGCGTGGCGTCCGTGTCGAGCGGCTCGCCGCGCAGGGCGCGCACCATGTTCAGGAAGTAGCACCCCATGCCCAGCGCCCACGCCAGCCGGGGCGAGGGGCGCTCCACGGCGTCGCGGAAGGCGCGCAGCCGCTCCACCTGCTCGCGCTGGGCCTTGAGCACCCCGGCGAACTTGCCCGTGTGCGAGCTGAGCGCCGCCCGGGCAATGAGCGCTCCGGCCCGGTAGGGCGAGTCCACCGGGTGCTCGCGCTCCACGCACTCCAGCAGCGCCTGGAAGTCCTCGGTGCGGCCCATGATGGCCATGGCGATGCTCTGGAGGATCTGCAGCTCGGCCTTCTTCCAGAAGACCTCCACGGGCGCCATGCCCGTGGCGATGGGGATCTCCCGGAACACGTGGCGCAGCAGCTCGGCGTGCTCGGGCTGGGGAGCGATGCGCGCCGCATCGAGCTGCTCGAGCGCCTCCTGGCGGCCCGCCTCTAAATCCACCGTGTCCGTCCAGTACCGGAAGAGCTTCTCCGCGTAGACGAGCGTGGTGGGCGGATCGCTCGTGTAGCCCACCTCGATGAGCGTGGCCCAGGTGCGGATGATGTGCCCGACGCGCTCGGGGGTGCGCGGCTCCTGCTCCAGCAGCTCCGCCGCTTCCTTCAGGAAGTGCGTGGCGTCCAGCAGCGCCTTGGCCCCGATGGCGGCCTGGCCCGCGCGCATCAGCGGCTCGATGGCGCGATCCGGATGGGTGGAGCGGGCGAAGTGGTAGCCCACCATGCGGTCCACGTGCGGGTTGTCGTGCCGGAACGACTGGAGCACCTCGGCCACGCGCCCGTGGTAGGCCTTGCGCATCAGCTCCGAGGTGCTGTCGTAGATGGCCTGGTGGACGGTGTCGTGGGTGAAGACGTAGCGGCCCTCCATCACCTGGAGGAACTGCCGGGCCACCAGATCATCCAGCGCCTGGAACAGATCCACCTCGAGCATGCCGGCCAGGGCGCGCACCATGGGCAGCTCCAGGCTGCGCCCCGCGGGAGCCAGCCGCCGCAGCAGCGACACCCGATCCGGCGGCGCCGCGGCCAGCCGCTCCAGCACGGCCTGCTCGATGGTGGCCGGCAGCTTGTGCGTGGAGAGATCTCCCGCGGCCATCCACCGGCCGCCCAGGCGCCGCAGCGCGCCCATCTCCACCAGCGCGCGCAGACACTCGGTGGCGAAGAAGGCATTGCCGCCGGTGATGGCGTGCAGCCGCGTCACGAAGGCCGGAGGCACCTGCAGGCCCGGCAGCGCCAGCTGCACCAGCGTCTCCACGTGCCGGGCGGACAGCGGCGCCAGCTCCAGGTGCTGGGTGAGCCCCTCGTCCACCGTCTGGAAGGCGAGGCTCAACCGGCTCAGCGCATCCGAGCGGTACGAGCCCACCACCATGCCGCGGGTGTTGTGCAGCGCGCGGATGATGACGTTGAGCACCTCGAGCGTGGCCGAGTCCGCCCACTGGAGATCTTCAAAGCACAGGACGAAGGTGTGGCTGCGCGCCAGGGCCTGGAGCCACTCCGTGAGGGCGCCGAAGATGGCGATCTGCTCCGCGCCCGCATCCTTGAAGGCGGGCACCGGCCCCGCGGCGAGCGAGGGGACCAGCCGGTTGAGCAGCGGCCCCAGGCGCTCGGCCAGCTCCGGGGGCGTCAGCGGCACCAGGCTGCGCAGCGCCTGGGTGAGCGGTGCCAGCGGCGCCAGCCCCTCGGCGCGGCACTGGCCCATGCCGAAGGCCAGCTCCGCCAGCTTGGCCTGCAGCTCGAACTCCTGGAGCAGCCGGGACTTGCCCACGCCGGCGGGGGCGCCAATGAGCACCGCGTGGGACTGGCCCCAGTCCGCCTCCGCCAGCGAGTTCATCAGCTGCTCCAGCTCCAGCTCGCGGCCCACCACCTCGGGCACGTGCAGGTAGCTGGCGCGCGCCGACAGGGGCTCCTCGGGCAGCGGCTCGCCGCTGGCGCGGCACAGGGCCTCCAGCAGCTCGCCCGCGTTCTGGAACCTGTCCCGGGGATCCTTGGCCAGCAGCAGGAGGATGATCTCCTCCAGCGCCGGATCCACCGGGCAGAGCGTGGAGGGCTTGGGCGGGGGCCGGGTGAGGTGATCCGACAGCAGCGCGGCGGGGCTCTGGCGCTTGAAGGGCAGCCGGCGCGTGGCGAGGAAGTAGGCCATCACCCCCAGCGAGTACAAGTCCGCGCGGCCATCGATGTTGGCGCCGCGCTGCCACTCGGGGGCCATGTACTCCAGGGTGCCCTTGAGCTTGCCGGGGCTCGGCGTGCCCAGCTGGTGCATCACCCCGAAGTCCATCAGCTTGATGGTGCCATCCTCCATGATGCGCACGTTGCTGGCCTTGATGTCGCAGTGGACATAGAGGCGCGCGTGGATGAAGGCCAGCACCTGGGCCATCTGGATCAGCGTGCGGTAGAGGGTGCGCGTGTCGAGCAGCTGCTCGCGGGCGACGGTGCTCAAGTCCTGGCCGCCCACCACCTCCATGGTGATGAAGCGGTTGCCGGCCTCGGTCATCCCACAGTCGAACACCTTGAGGGTGCCGGGGTGCTGGAGCTTCGTCATGGCGAAGAACTCGTGCCGGAACATCAGCACCAGCTCTTCCACCTTGGAGGGGCTCAGGCCCTCGGGGACCTGCATCTCCTTGAGCGCCACCGGGCGCAGTTCCTGGAGGTCCTCCGCCAGCCAGATGCGCCCCATGCCGCCCTCACCGAGCACTCGCTCGATCCGGTAGCGCCCCCTCACCAGGGTGGCGGGCTCCAGGGAGCGGCGGTCGGCCGCCCGGAGGTGGGGCTGGGAGGGGGAAGACCCGGACGACTCGTCCGTCAGCGCGCTCGAGGGCCGACTACGCTCGTCGAGGACTGAAGTCTTGTCTTCGTCGCTCAAGGGGAGCCGTGGCGTAGGGCTGGTCACGAGGAGTCAGGCGGGGGAGAAGTATCAGCTTTTCAGTGTATCCGACACATTCTGCTCAAGCGGGCTTTGCGGATCCAGTCCTACCTGACGTGTAGGGTCCCAACCGAGGAGGAGGGAGCCCTTCTTCCTGAGCGCCTCCAGGCCCTAGCTTCCTTGAGTCCGGAGGGTGTGCGCAAGCCACCGAGCCACCCTGCTGGGTCAGCCTCCGGAATATCGCGGGCCCGCGCCGAAGACGAGCCCCTCCTCCTACACCTGGAGGGGTATTGGCCTTCGCGGAGACAGGCGTCGCTGGGGATAAGAAACACCGAGCGCCTCCAAGTTCTTGAGACCTCGGGTGACGCTCGATCGGCCAGCAAGCGAACCGGCAAGGACTGCGCGGGTTCGTGGAGCGCGACAGGAAAGAGGCAGCGGATACCGGCAGCCCAGCCCCGTCAATCACGCCCCACAGAGCGCACACACCAGGACCGCCGCTGCTCTCATCTCCCCACCGCGACCTTGACCCCCCAACCGACGAAGCCCGCGACAAGGATCGTCACTGGCTCGGGGAGCTTCTTCACCTTCACGATGACGAGCAGCGTTCCGAGGAAGATTAGGACCGTGGGCACGTCCACGATTGCCCGACGGCCCAGCACAAACGCCGCGCCCGCAATCGCTCCGGTCGCAGCGGCGGTGACGCCCTCCACGAACGCCCGGATTGATCGATTCCCTGCGAAACGCCGGTAGTACGGCGCCGGAATGATTACGAACAGGTAGCACGGCAGGAACACGCCGAGCGCGGCGACCACCGCGCCAAGCGGCCCCGCCACGAGGTAGCCGATGAACGCGACTGTGATCACCACGGGGCCCGGGGTAATCATCGCGACCGCGACAGCATCTAGGAACTGCTGATCCGTGAGCCAGTGGAACTGGCCGACCACGCCGCCGCGCAGGAAGGGCACAATCGCCAGCCCGCTGCCGAAGACGAACGCGCCAGCTTCCGCGAAGTAGACGGCAATCTTGAAGAGCGTCGGAGTATCCGCCGCTCCCTGGAGTCCGGTCACGAGCCACGGCGCGAGCATCGAGAGAGTTGCGGGAGGGCGTTTGAGGCGAGGAGGCGCTTTCACCAGTAGGGCAATGACGCCGCTCGCAAGAAAAACCCAGACGATTTCTGATTCCGTCCAAGCGGTCACCAGCGCGCTCACCCCGAACAGCACCCACAACAGAGCGTCCCTCGCGAGCGTCATCCGCACCAGTTTGACCGCGCTGCGGGCAATGATCGCGATGACTGCGGCGCCGATTCCGTAGAAGAGCCCCTGCATCCACGGCAGTCCGCCAAAGCGCACGTACAGAAACGAGAGGGCCAGCACCATCACGAACGATGGAAGAATGAACGCCAGCGAAACAAGCGAGGCGCCCAGAACTCCAGCGCGCACCCAGCCCAGGTAGATCGCTAGCTGCGCAGCAAGCGGCCCAGGCGCAAGCTGCGCGAGCGCCAGCCCCTCTAAGTAGTCGTGTTTCGAGATCCACCGTCGGCGCTCGACGAGATCCCGCTGCATGTAGCCCGCAAGGGCGATGGGCCCGCCGAAACCCAATGATCCGAGGCGCAGGAAATACAGCAGGAGTTCCCCCAGCGTGAACGGGGTGAGCGTTCCTTGTTCGCTGGATGGTTCCTCCCTCGCGGTCCTATCGCCGGAACCCGGAGTGTCTGTCTGGGCGGTGCTCATCCTCGAAGCATAGCCGCCGCCTTCTGGGCGCGCTCCAAGCGGGCGTTCACTTCATCCCAGCGGAGGTTTTGGAAGAAGGCGTCGATGTATTTCGCCGCCGCCGCGCCGTAGTCCATCTGATAGGCGTGCTCGTACATGTCCATCACGAGAAGCGGCTGGCCGAAGGCGAGAGCTTGGGTGTGGTTGCCGCTCCAGTAGGTGTGCGGCTCCCCGGTGTGGAAGTTGTAAGCGAGGATGACCCAGCCGCTTCCCCCGCCAAGGCTCGCCCCAGTGGCGCGGAAGTGCTCTTCCCACCGGCCAAAGTCCCCGTAGGTGCTTGCCAAGAGCTTCTGAATGGGGCCGCTCGCCTTGCCGTCCCCGCCGAGGTTGGCGAAGTACGCCTCGTGCAAGATCATCGAGTTGGTGAAGGTAAGTTCCCGCTCCTTGAGCCCACCCACCAGGAAGCCGGGCGCGTCCTTGGTCAAGCGCCCCAGTTCCTCCTCCACCTTGTTCAAGTTCTTCACCGCGCCGCCGTAGTTGTTCTCGTGATGGCTGCGGAGGAGCTTCTCCGACAGACCCTTGAGCTTCGCCGGATTGAACGGCAGCGGCGTAATGGGGTGCTTGCCTGCGAAGGCCCCGCCGCTCGTTGGGGGCGTGGCTGCCTGCTTCTCTTCCTGCTGCTCGGCCATGGCACTTCCTCCCGCTGTGACGGCGAGAGTTGCGCCGCTCACGGTGAGCCCCGCAACCACTTCACGCCTCGTCAGTCTCATGTCCTGCCCTCCCAGGGGTTTATGGGAGTCGGACGCTACCCGCCTCCGTGCTGGTGGGCCTATGCCGCGCGTGCCGTGGGCCGGGCCTAACTGTCAGTGTTGTGACAACGGCGTGAAATTGTCCCGGTGCTCGTGTCATTCATCAGCGCTACAACCGCGATGTGAGCACACGTTTTCATGAGGGCCCGCGCTGGACGAACCCGATCCTTGTGGGCACGGCCTGTGGCATCGGGGCCGCGTTGCTGTTCGGCCTGAGTCCGCCGCTTGTAAAGCTGCTGCTCCCCACGAGTCCCCCGGTCATGCTCGCCGGGGTGCTCTACTTGGGTGCAGGACTCGGCTTGCTGGTTCTTCGCCTCGCTTCGCGGTGGAGCCGGATCGGGCACTCCCGGCGCGAGGCACAGTTACGCCGCAGCGATCTTGTCCCCCTCCTGGGGGTCATTGTTGCAGGTGGCATGGTGGGGCCCGTGTTGATGCTCGTGGGACTCGGGCGCGTGTCCGGATCCATGGGCTCCCTGCTGCTCAACCTGGAAGCTCCCTTCACAATCGCTCTGGCCGTGGTCTTCTTCCGCGAGCACCTGGGAAGACGGGAGGCCCTAGCGGCTCTCGTCATCGTCGCTGCTGCGGCCCTGCTGAGTTTCCAAGGGGGGGAGGTTCACGCGGACGGGCTGGGGGTGCTCGCACTGGCTGGGGCGTGCTTGGCCTGGGGCTTGGACAACAACCTCACGCAGCGGCTTTCCCTGCGCGATCCGGTGGCACTCGTCCAAGTGAAGGCACTAGGGGCTGGTGCCTGCAACGTGGCTCTTGCTCTCGTGCTGGGCTCAAAGATGCCGGGCGGGCGGCACCTGTTGATTGCCGGGGCGGTGGGGCTGGCCTGTTATGGCGTGAGCATCCTTCTAGACGTGTACGCGCTGCGGTTGCTCGGCGCAGCCCGGGAGGCGGCGCTGTTTGCCTCCGCTCCGTTCGTCGGCGCACTCTCATCGGTGATCATCTTGGGGGACCGGCTAAGCGTTCGCGAGGTGGGAGCGCTGTTGATGATGGCACTAGGCGTCGTCCTTCTTGTCAGGGCACGTCACGCCCACCGCCACACTCACGACCCCCTAGAGCACGACCACCTGCACGCCCACGACGAGCACCACCAGCACGCCCACGCGCCCGGGATGGACTCTGCCGAACCTCACAGCCATCCACACCGCCACGCTTCGTTCACGCACGATCATCCGCATGTCTCCGACCTGCACCACAGACACCGGCACTGGGACTCTTGAACGCGCCCAGGACAGCGGGCCCGCAGCCCCTGCCTTCACTTCCGAGCGCCTCGGCAACTTCTGCCTGAGTCAGCCCCGCCCGTGCGCGTGCCAGCCTCGCCCCCTGGCCAATGGTGGCAGGCAACCGGCTCTCGCGGCTCTGGATGTGCCGAGGAAGAGGGGGGCGCTTGCGGCGTCGTGCCGTGGGGCTCCGGGAGCGTGCAGCGGCGGGAGTTTTTGAGTCCTGCGCCGTGGGGCCTCCTACGTCCTTGTACATGCGCATCACCAGGCCAAGCGCGGACAGGTCCGAGCGTGCATCCATCGGCTCGCCCAGAAGGGCCTCGGGCGATCCATAGTAGGCATCCCCCTGCGGGCGGGGCAGCGAGGTGGCCACCCGGCCCGGCAGCAGCGAGCGGGAGAGCGCAAAATCCGTGAGCCTCACCGAGCCGTCCCATCGCAGGTAGATGCGTGCGGGGTTCACGTCGCGGTGGATGATGCCGAGCGAGTGGCCTCGCTCGTCCGTGCGCGTGTGCGCGTGGTGGAGAGCACTCGCGGCCTCGGCGCCCACGTAGAGCGCCAACCCCGCGGACAGGCAGCCCCCGCGCATCATCGCGGCGGTGACGTCCGAGAGGACGTAGAGAACGCCCTGGGACTCGGCCCGCCCGAGCACGCGGGCGATGTTGGGATGATCCAGGTAGACAGCGAGCCGCGCCTCCTCCTCAAGCCGGGCACGGATCCTGGCGAGCGCTGGGAGTTCGACCGCAACGGTACGCGCGTCCCCCAGTAGCCTCTAATAGGTGGGGCCACGGCGCACTACCCAGCCACTCCTCCTCCCCCCTGAAGCAGCCCTCCAGCTTGTTCCCCTGCTCACGTTGAAGGGAGTACCCATGCTGTGGCGCATCCTGTGGCGGTTCAATCCGCTGCTGCTGGCGGTGATGGTCAGCTGTGCGGGAGTCCCTCGTGTCCGCGTGGAGACGGAGCGGGGCAAGGGGGTCATCCAGATTCCCCGTACCGTGGAGGCGCAGCCCGTCGAGCTGGAGGAAGAAGAGTACCAGCAGGCCATGAGGAAGCTGGCGCGCCAGGTCCGGCTCACGGGCACCCCACGCCAGACGGCGGAGCGGACGTTTCAGATAGACCCGATGAGCGGCAACTACCTGTACCTGCTGAGGGACAAGAAGCTGGTGCCCACCGGGCCGGGCGACTGGGACGGCACGTTGACCCAGGCCGACGTGGAGTTGGCCGAGCGCTACCGGCTCTGGTGCCAGCGAGCGCAAGGCACCTCCGGGGATTGTCTCG
>NZ_JBJMQP010000072.1:0-39901 GCF_045802625.1 Hyalangium sp.
CGCCGCGCTCGCCAAGGCCTATGAGAAGCGGCCCAAGGATCCGCAGATCGCTCCGCGCTACGGGATGCTCTTGTCGCAGGGTGGGAAGCTGGATGAGGCCTCGGAGGTGCTCGGCGCCTGGACGAGAGACCACAATGACGCCGAGGCGCTCGCGGAGCTGGCCTTCGTGCGCTACCGCCAGGAGCGTGTGGAAGACGCGGCCGCCCTGCTCAAGCGAGCGCTCAAGAAGTCTCCCAAGCTCGCCATCGCCCATTACTACCTGGGAGCCATCCTCTTCCGGCAGGGAGACGCCGCGGGCGCCGAGCGGGCCTACCGGGAGGCGGATCAGCTCGCTCCGGAAGATCCGCGGGCGCTGGCCGCCCGGTGTCAGCTCCATGCGCGGCAGGGCAACGAAGCCGGCGTGGCCGAGGTGAAGAAGGAGCTGGCCTCCCGCTTCCCGGAGCACGCGGAAGCGCTCGCGGCGCAGTGCAAGGCGGGGGACTGAGACGGCGACGTGAGCTGAACGCCGAGGTCCACAAAATTCCTGGCCCGGAGTTCCCCCACTACAACTCCCCGTGCTTCAACAAACACTGGGAGTATTTCATGAACGCTGTATCACCCCGCCTGTGGCTGGTGCTCGGTCTGGCGCTGCTCGCTGGCTGCTCGGCCTCCTCCACGACCGGCACGGCGCAGTTCGCCGTCTCCGTGCCGCAGACCCTCTCCTCCACCATCTCGCGCGTCTCCGTCACCTCCAGCGCTGCGGATATCCCCTCCATCTCCGTGGACCTTGCGTTCACCCACGGCGTCTGGGGGGGAATCATCGGCAACATCCCCGCGGGCCCCAACCGCTCCTTCCTCGCGCGGGCCTTTGACTCCTCCGGCGCCTTGCTCTTCGAGGGCTCCGCCTCCGGCGTCACCATCTCCGCGGACCAGATCACCCTCGTCGCCATCACCCTCCAGGAGATCAACGCCCCTCCTCCCTTCCAGAACGAGGCACCCCTCATTGACTCCCTGGTGGCCTCTTCCACCTCCGTGCCCACCGGTGGAGCCGTCTCACTCGTGGCCACCGCGCATGATCCCAACACGGGCGATTCCCTCACTTACTCCTGGTCCTCCACGGGAGGCACTTTCTCCTCTGCCTCCTCCACCTCCACCTCGTGGACGGCTCCCACCTCCGTCGGCATCCAGACGCTCACGTTCACCGTGACGGACTCCCAGGGCCTGTCCTCCAGCATCTCCCTGGCCATCAATGTGCTCCAGGGCGGAGGACAGGGGGATGCGCAGCTCTCCATCACCTTCAACAGCTCTCCCCGCGTGGCCTCGCTCAGCGCCTCCCCCTCCCGGTTTGCCGTGGGAGAGACAGCCTCTGTCTCCGTCACGGCGTCGGATCCGGACGGCGACAGCCTCTCCTACTCCTGGAGCGCCACCTGCGCCGGCTCCTGGGCTCAGGCCTCCTCCAGCGCCGCCCAGTTCACTCCCACCGCCCTGCCCTCCGGCGCCTGCAACAACTGCAACCTCACCGTCACCGTGACGGACGGGCGCGGCGGACAGACCACGGGCACCGTGGCCCTGTGCGTCAGCAACACACCCCCCATCAACCACCTCAACCCCGTCATCATCCGTTCCTACCGCTCCTCGGACACGGCCGCCGCGGGCGAGGTGCTCACCTACGAGGTGGTGGCCAGTGATCCAGAGAGCTCCACGTTGAGCTTCTCCTGGGCAGCCAGTGCGGGCACGCTGGGCTCCGCAGCCAACGGCTCGTCCAACAGCCGTATCACCTGGACGGCTCCCTCCTGTGTCAGCACGAGCACTCCCCCCACCCTCACCGCCACCGCCACCAATGCCTTCAACCTGACGGCCACCCGGAGCTTCTCTGTGGCCGGACTGCCGGCGTGTGCCACTTCGGGTTGGGCCTCGACGGGCCCTATGGCCTCGGCTCGCTTCGGCCACACCTCGACGCTGCTGCCCAACGGCAAGGTGCTCGTCGCGGGGGGAGGCAACGACTATTTCATCGCACCGGAGGTGTACGATCCTTCCTTGGGCACCTGGAGCACCGTCGGCTCCCCTGTCTCGATTGGCACCTGGGCCACGGCGACGCTGCTGCCCAATGGCAAGGTGCTCGTTGCGGGGGGAGACCAACCCAGCACCGCGCCCCTGCCCGCCGCGTGGTTGTACGACGCGGCCTCGGGCACCTGGAGCGATACCACCTCGATGGCTTCGCAGCGCTCCAGGCACACGGCGACGCTGCTACCCAATGGCAAGGTGCTTGTTGCGGGGGGAGGAAACTACTACGTGCGAAGTCCCATCGCGACGGCGGAGCTGTACGACGCAGCCTCGGGCACCTGGAGCGCCGCCTCCTCCATGGCTTCGCCTCGCGCCGAGCATACGGCGACGCTGCTGCCCAATGGCAAGATCCTCGTCGTGGGGGGATACAATAACGTCAGTGTCTTGGCGACGGCGGAGTTGTACGACCCGGCCTCAGGCACGTGGAGCGCTGCCGCCTCCATGACCTCGCCTCGCTGGTCCCACACAGCGACACTGCTGCCAAACGGCAAGGTGCTCGTCACGGGAGGAAGCGACGGCCGCAGCGTTGCGACCGCAACGCTTTACGACCCGTCCTCGAACACCTGGAGCGATGCCGCCCCGATGTCCACACCTCGCTGGGGCCACACAGCGACGCTGCTGCCGAACGGCAAGGTGCTCGTCGCAGGGGGAGAGGATTCTTTTCTTCCGTGGCCCTCCTCCATCGTCGCGACAGCTGAGTTGTACGACCCAGCGTCGGACACATGGACCACTACCGCCACCATGGCTTCGGTCCGTTCCGAATACCCTGCGACGCTGCTGCCCAACGGCAAAGTGCTTGTGACGGGAGGATTCACTTTCAGTTTCCTCTCCTCAGCGGAGTTGTACACGCCTTGAACATTGGCTGCTGAATAGGCCACACCTTGGCATGCGGAGGATTAGAACGCCCTCCGCATGCTCAAGCCCCACCCTCGTCCCTGAGAGAGTCCCGTGAGCCCTCGCGCCCTCATCATCAACGCTGACGATCTTGGCTACGATCCCGCCGTCACCCGAGGCATCCTCCGCGCGATGCGCGAGGGAGTCGTCTCCTCGGCCACCTTCATGGTGAACACGCCCTACTCCGAAGCGGCGGCTCGCGAGGCGAAGGGGCTCTCCATCGGCCTGCACCTCAACCTCGCGCGTGGGGCTCCCGTGTGGCCCGGCTTCCCTCGGGAGTTCCTGGAGAACGGCGCCTTCTCCGAGGCCCGCGCCCCCACCCTGCCCCCCGACGCGGTGGAGGCGGAGGCCCGCGCCCAGCTCGAGCGGCTGGCCCAACTGTTGGGCCGCCCCGCCACCCACGTGGACGTGCACAAACACCTGCACCTGCACCCCAACGTGCTCGCTGGCCTGTCTCGCGCCGCCCGCGCCGCGGGCCTGCCCGTGCGCTCCATCAACGAGCCCATGCGGCGTGAGCTCCAGGCCCAGGCCTTACCCACCAACGGGCACTTCGTGGGCGATGCGGGCACCGAGGCGTACTGGACGCTGGAGCGCTTCGAGGCCGCCGTGGGTGCACTGCCCGCCTCCGGCGTGATCGAGCTCATGTGCCACCCGGGCTACACCCCCGAGGCGGTAAAGAGCGGCTACTCGGCCCAGCGCGAGGTGGAGCTGGCGACCTTCCTCCACCCTCGGGCGCGTGAGGCGCTGAGCCGCGCGGGGCTCACCCCCACCGGCTTCGGCGTGCTCACATCCGGACGCTAGTCTCTTCCGCCACGGGCCAGCCCGCCTCGGGCGTCAGCGCCAGCGTGTTGCGCACCCGGGCGATCAGCTCGTCCGCGCGGTAGGGCCGCGAGCACAGCACGGTGCCCTCCCACGCCCAGGCCGGACGCCGCGAGCCCGCCAGCAGAATGGGCACCGGCCGGGCCCGAGGCAGCGTGGCGAACGTCTCCAGGAAGATGCCCACCTCCTGCTGCGAGGCGCTCGCCGACAGCAGGATCAAATCCACCGGCAGCGCCGCCGCGTTGCGCAGCGCATCGTCGCCATTGCGCACGGTGAGCACCTCGAAGCCCTCACCGCGCAGCACGCGCTCGGCCTCGGCCTCGTGCTGGCGATCCTCATCCAGCAGCAGCACGCGCGGCGGCAGCTTGCGCACCTCGCGCGAGGCCATGCGCGGCAGCGCCACCGTGAAGGTGGAACCAATCCCCTCGGCGCTCGACAGCGTGAGGTTGCCCCCATGCAGCTTGCAGATGGAGTGGCTGATGAAGAGCCCCAACCCCAGGCCGCCAAAGTTGCGGTGGGACACGTTGCGCGCCCGGTAGAAGCGCTGGAACACCTGCGCCTGATCCGCCCCCGGAATGCCGATGCCCTTGTCCTTCACGTGGATGCGGACCTCGTCCTCCGACTCCTGCACCTCCACGAGGATGAGCTCCCCCGCCGGGCTGTACTTGTGCGCGTTCTCCAGCAGGTTCACCAGCACCTGCTCCAGCCTGTCCCGGTCTCCCTGCACCCAGACGCGCTGGCGTGGCACGTCCACGGTGAAGGGCCGATCGAACGCGTGGCGGAACTGATCCACCACCTCCGCGACGAGCTGCCCCACCTCGAGCGCCGCCCGGCTCACGTCCAGCTTGCCCAGCTCCAGCCGCGAGGCGTCCAGCAAGTCATCCACCAGCCCCGCCAGCCGGTCCACCTGCCGCTTGGACTTGAGCACGCTGGAGAGCTCCACCGGCTGTCCGGTGGTGATGCGCCGCTCCATGGTGAAGAGGCTGAGCTTGAGCGGGGTGAGCGGCGTCTTTAGCTCGTGCGAGGCGATGGACATGAACTCCTCGCGCACCCGCAGCGCCGCCTGCGCCTCGCGCAACAGCCGCGCGTTCTCCACCGCCACCGCGAGCTGGCCGGCCGCCGCCGTCCACAAGTCCAGCTCCCGCACCGAGAAGGAAGCGCCCTGCTCCTTGTAGAGCAGCAGCAGCCCCACCGTGCGCCGCGGCGCGCACAGCGGCACGGCGGCGAAGATGGAGCCCATGGCATCCCCGTACCCACGCTGGATGCCAATCTGCGCCCGGCGGGTGCCGAGCGCCTGAAGGAAGGGATCCGCCGACGGATCGAACGCATCCTCGGGGGACTCGCAGCCGGCCAGGTCCGACACGGCGGCACGGCGCAGCCCTCCCTGGTTGCCCTCCTCGCAGAGGAACACCTCCGCGCGACGCACCCGGGCACAGCGCACCAGGGCCGTCACCGCGGCGGCGCAGACGTTGTCCACCTCCAGCGTCTCGCCCACCGCGCGGGCCACCTCCTGCACCACCTGGGAGAAGGCGCCCTCGTCATCCAGCCCCGAGGGCTCGAAGAAGAGCCAGGCCCCCTCGGGCTCGCCCTCCCCCGTCCGCTTCACCTGGACACGCACCTGACGCATCGCGCTGGTGATGACGTGCCCCTCGTGCTCGCGGCCCTCGCGGATGGCGCGCTCCAGCGCGTCCCGGCTCCGGCCGAACTCGAACACCTCGAGCAAGCCATGTCCGAGCGTAGGAGCGACTCCTACCTTATTAGCGAAGTCCGCCTCCAACCACTGGACCTTGAGGTCCCGGCCCACGCGGAGCGTGGCCTGGGGGAGGTGCGCGAGCGCATTCTCGAAGTCAGGTGGCAGCATGGGGCCACTACCGAGATAAGTGTGCCCTCCCCTGGGCGACAACCCACCGGCCGGCTTTTCCCACGTGTTCGACATCTGGGCCGTTGGGGGGGCGACAGTGTCCGGGGTTGATCTCTTCAGGGCTCAACACCTGGAGCAGCCGGGCAGGGAGGCGTCCTGCACGGAACCCATGCATCCAGCCATCTGTGTGTTAGACGACAGCCGCCATGCCTGCTCAGCCCACCAAGGAACTACAGACCTTCCCCAACCCGGCGCCCGAGCGCGACTACGAGATCGCCTTTGACGTCCCGGAGTTCACATGCCTTTGCCCGCTGACCGGGCAGCCGGACTTCGCGCGGTTCAAGATCCGCTACGTGCCGGATCAGCTCTGTGTGGAGCTCAAGAGCCTGAAGCTCTACATGTGGGCGTACCGCAACGAGGGGGCCTTCCACGAGAAGGTGACCAACACCATCGCGGACGACATCATCCGGGCCATCCAGCCGCGCAAGCTCACGGTGGAGGGAGACTTCTTCGTGCGCGGCGGCATCGGCACCGTCGTCACCGTGACGCACGAGAAGAAGAAGGGCTAGAGCCCGCCGCGCAGCTCGGACTCGCAGGCGAGCTGTCCCTCGCGCTCCCGCAGCAGCATCACCAGCCGTCCCTGGTGGAAGCCGCGCACGGGAGCGTCGGGATCCGGAAAGCCCGCGGGCAGCCGCCAGTCCGGAGCCAACAGTTGGGCACGAGGGATGGGCCGCTCGCGGCGCAGCTCTCCCACCTCCGCGTCCGAGAGCTCCCGGGTGGCGCACCACGGCAACACCTGCCGCCCGTGCAGCTCCACGCGCCGTCCCGGGCCTGGGTCCTCCCACGGGCCAATGGCCGTGCGGTGCAGCCGGGACAGGTGCGCGCCACAGCCGAGCACCCGTCCCACATCCCTCGCCAGCGCGCGCACGTAGAAGCCGCCCCGGCAGGTGAGCTCCAGGCGGCTCGAGCGCGGCAGCTCATGCGCGAGCCACCGGGCCTCGTGGAGATAGACGCGGGAGGGAGGCAGCACCACCTGCTCGCCTCGGTGGGCCTTCCGGTACGCGGGCTCTCCGTCCACCTTCTTGGCGCTGGTAGCGGGAGGCACCTGCTCGTGCCAGCCCCGAAAGCCCGCGAGCGCCGCCTCCAGCGCCACCGGTGTGAGGTGCGAGGCATCTCCCTGGTGGACGACTCGGCCTAGCAAGTCCCCGTTGTCCGTCTCCGCGCCCCACACCACCTCCGCCACGTAGCGCTTGGGCACGGGGTGGATCAGCTCCATCAACCGCGTGGCCTGCCCCACCAGCAGCAGCAGGAGCCCCTCGGCGAACGGATCCAACGTGCCGCCATGACAGACGGGAGTGCGCTTGCCGGGACGGGCGGCCTGGAGCTCCTCCATGGCCGCGCGCACCAGCGAGAAGCTCGTGTCACCCACCGGCTTGTGGGCCAGAGAGATGCCGGGCTTCAGCACGGAGGCCCTGCCCCTACTTCTTCCCGGAGCCGCGTCCGGGAGAAGCGGGAGCCGGTGCAGGCGCAGGCGCGAGCTCGGCGCCCTTCTTCTGCACCAGCGGCACCCAGCGGTCCTGCAGGAAGTAGACGCCCGAGCCCGTGGCCAGGCTCAGCAGCACCACGGCCACCACCCACTTGAGCTTCGCCCGAGCCGAGCGGGCCCGCCGCTGCTCCGCGAGCGCCTCGATGGAGCCCAGCTCCGCCTGCGTCAGGTGCGCCAGCGCCTCCGTCTCGGTGAGCTTCTGCCGGTGGCGCAGGAAGGATATCAGCAGCGCGGGGTGGGACACCTTCACCTCGCGCGCGAGGAACACGTCCAGCTCGCGCCGCATGGCCGCCGCGTCCGGGAAGCGGTGGTCCGGCTTCACCTCGAGCGCCCGCTTGACGACGTTCGCCAGCGGCGCGGGCACGTGGGGCGCCACCTTGTGGAGGTGCGTGTACTTGCCGTCGCGGATCTTCGCGAACACCTCGCCCGCCGTCTTGCCCTGGAAGGGACGCGCCCCGGTGAGCGCCTCGTAGAGCAGCACCCCGAGCGAGAAGATGTCCGTGCGCAGATCCAGCGGCGCGCCCGTCACCTGCTCCGGAGACATGTACGCCGGCGTGCCCACCGCCACGCCCTGCTGGGTGAGCGCCACCAGGTCCACGTCCTTGGCGATGCCGAAGTCCATCAGCTTCACCTCACCGGACTTGGTGAGCATCACGTTGCCCGGCTTGAGATCGCGATGGATGATGTGGCGGAAGTGCGCGTGGTCCAGCGCGCTGGCGATGCGCGCGCCGATGACGGCCGCCACGTCCGGAGGCAGCGGCCCATCCTTGATGAGATCCTGGAGCGTGGGCCCATCCACGAACTCCAGCACCATGAAGACGCTGTCGTTCTTCTCCACCAGGTCGTACAGGGTGACGATGTTCTGGTGGCGGAAGGCGGCCAGGGCGAGCGCCTCGCGGTGGAAGCGGGACTGAGCCTCGCGATCGGTCTGGGCCTCGGGGAGCAGCTCCTTGAGGGCCACCTCGCGTTGGATCTTCTCGTGGAGGCCCCGGTACACCCGAGCCATGCCGCCGCGGCCCAGCTCACCGAGCACGTTATAGGCTCCGACCTTGCGGTGACGCAGGGGAGCCTTGTCCGACTTGTCTTTTTCAGGCGATGACACGACGCGCAGGGTAGCGAGTTGTGGCCGGACCGTCGACAGCCCTGGTTGCCCCCCTGCTGGAGAGGCATGCAGGCCAACGCAACCGCGCCAACTCTGGGTAGGCTGTGTCCCATGGCCTTTCATGCCGCTCGAAAAGGAAAGTTCCAGGTTCACCGGCCTTGAGCGCTGAACTCCCCCTCTCCCTCGCGCAGCCTGCTCCCCCGCCGACGAAGGCAGAGGGGGCACAGGTGAGGCTGCTGGACGGCGGCGCCGAGGCCTATCCGCGGATGCTCCAGGCCATCGAGTCCGCCACGCGGCGCGTGCACCTGGAGGTCTACACCTTCGAGCGGGAGGGCGTGGGCTCGAGCTTCCTGGCGGCGCTGGCAGCGGCGGCGCAGCGGGGCGTGGAGGTGAGGGTCATCGTCGATGGCTGGGGGAGCATCGGCGAGAGCAGCGCCATCCAGGCGACGCTGCGGGCGGCCGGGGCGAAGGTGCGGGTCTACAACCCGCTGACGTCCCTGTTCACGGGCCGGGCCTGGCGCAACCACCGGAAGATCCTCCTGGTGGACGAGCGCGTGGCGTTCATCGGCGGCATCAACATTGGCGACGACTACCTGGGCTCGGAGGGGGAGCCGGGCTGGGCGGATCTGGTGCTGGAGTTGAGCGGGGACATCTGCGTGCAGCTGGGCGCGAAGCTGCAAGCGGGCCGGGTGGAGCTGGCCTCCGGGCCGGTGCGCGTGCTGCTGTCGGGCTTTGGCGGAGGGCGGCGGCTGAGGCAGCGCTACCTGGAGGCCATCTACCGGGCGAAGAAGCAGGTGGTGCTGGCGCACGCGTACTTCCTGCCGGACCGGGGCTTCATGCACGCGCTCAACCGGGCGGCGAAGCGGGGCGTCTCGGTGGAGCTGCTGTTGGCGGGGCGCAGCGACGTGGTGTTCGCCCGGGCGGCCACCATGCGGCTGTACCGGTACTTCCTGCGCGGCGGCGTGCGGATCCACGAGTGGACGGCCTCCACGCTGCACGCGAAGGCGGCGGTGGTGGATGGGCGGCGGCTGCTGGTGGGCAGCTTCAACCTGGATCCGCTGTCGCTGGTGAACCTGGAGACGCTGGTGGACGTGGAGGACGAGGCGGTGGCGGCCCAGGCGATGGCATGGCTGGAGAAGCACCTGCGAAGCGCGCGGCCCATATTGCTGGAGCACTGCAAGCGCACGGGGCTGCAGGCGTGGCTGCTGGATATTCTGGGGCTGGCCGGCGCGCGGCTGTCCGAGGCCTTCGCCAACTTCATGGGACGCAAGCGGCGCCGGTAGTAGGCGGCGGCGCCGGGCTCAATCCGTCGGCTCCCTCAGTCCTGCCCCTCCTGCTGGATACGCTCTTCGAGCCATGCCCGATAATGGCTCGTGCACGTGAGTGTCTGATCCGCGCGTGCACCTGCGATCCCCACGAGCCACCGGCGCTTCCCTTCCTCACGGAAACACGGCCCCCCATCGAATCCGTTGTAGGCGTAGGTCCCCTGCTGCTCATAGCGGATCCGCCCTCGGTCGGCTGGGTCCACTCCCGTGACCCGGTTCTTGCGAAAGTACCGGGCCCCATAGAATCCACCCACTACCTCATCGTGGCCGTAGCCCGCCATCACCAAGGACTCGCCCACTTGGGCCTCATCGTGAGAGAGGAGTACCTTGCCCCCATACGCCTTCACGGGCTCGTCCAAGACAACAACGGCGAGATCCGCTCGTCCCCCTGAGATGAACCCGCGCCCATCCAGGACAAGCTCCATTTCTGGGTGGGGTCGGATGGTCCCTGCGAACGTCTGGGACAGCATGGGCGTGGTCAGTTCCCTGAGCTTGGGGTCTCCGCCCTCGCCATAGACGACCGTCGTCACGAACACACGCTTCGCGCAGGAGGTGACATCCGCTCGGGTCTCTTCTCGTCCATGCCCTGGGTTCTCCTCCCTCAGCGCGCAGACGCAGCTCGCCGCAGTGAGCACCACCTGGGGGGACAGGAGGATCCCACTACAGTCCGGCAAGGCTCTCGGATCCTTCAGCGAGAGCATGACCGTGGACACATAGCGGTTCTTCACATCCATCTCCCCAGCAAGCTGACGAAGCCGAGGGCTCGCGGGGCTGAACTCGATGTTCTCGGGCCACTGCCCCATCCCGGAGGCATCCAGCTGGTTCGAGACAGGCTTGAGCGCAGCGTCCGAGGCTTGCTGGATAGGCTCTTGGGCGGCGCCGGTCGGAGATTCCCCCCCGGCCTTCTCACAGCCCCCACAGTTCGTCAGCATCAGCCAGGAAAGAAGGAGCACCGCCCATCCGCCCCAGGCTCTAGGCATCGAAGCAGTTTCTGACCTGAGCCAGCATCTCAATCTCCCCATTCTCCATCCGATGGAGCACGAGCATACCGGCCATGCGCCCTCGTGAGAAAGGGCCGCGCTGCACGCACCAGAGAAAGAGTACCTGTTGAGGATGAAGCCTGAGCGTTGAACGCTGCTCCGCTCACGGCGGGTCCGAGGTGGGCTGACGCTGAGGCTGGGGTGGATACGAAGGCGTGTAGCAAGCCCCCTTCCAAGCGTACCCGTCCTCCTTGCCCTCCTCCTTGCACGGCGGAAGGATATCGGGCACTCGGTACCAGCACCCACCGCTGATACTCACCTCGCCCAACCTGTTGCACGGAGGTCTGCGCTGGCCGTCCAGGGGGCGCTCGGGCAGAGGTCTCCCCACTGCTCGCCTCCCATCCTCCAGAGGCACAGACTCTTGCGTTGAGATAGGTGCGCCAATGGCATGGTCCCCCACGGACACGATGTCACCCTCGCGGGACTCTTTGCCCGCAGCGCTTCGGGCCTGCTTCGGCTCGTCGTGAAACAACGCCACGATCAGCCCCGCGAGCCACAGGCCCACGAACGCCACTACCAGCTCCGTTGCCCACCCGGGCGGGCGCGTCCGAGGGCGCGACATCGGCTCGAGTCGGGACTGTGCTGGAGCCTGCCCTTCGCGCGCTGACTGCTCGAACTCCGCTCTCGCGGCGGCGTCCCCCTCAGCGACGAGACGTACCATCCCCGGATCCCGCCACCGCGGGCGGTGCCAGCCGCGCCCCCAGGTGAACAGCGGTTCGTCCGCCGCGGGCCCGGCGCTCTCCGCTGCCTGCTCCAGCGCCTCTGCCGCCTTCCGCGCACTGCCCTCGAACCGCTCGACGGGAGCCACCGAGAGCAGGCGCATGATGCGTGCGTCCAGCTCCGGGCTCACGCGCGGGTTGAGCTCGCGCGAGGGACGGGGCCCGTGGCCTCCCTCCCGCCACACCTCCGCGCCCTTCTCGCTTGGATGGGTGAGGGGCGGGTACTCGTCCGTCACCAGCCGGTAGGCCATCACTCCCAACGCGAACAGGTCATCGCACGGGGTGGCCGGGTAATGCACCGTGGGGTGGCGCCGGAACACCTCGAGAAAGCCCCACGCTTCGGGGCTGCGGTAGGCGGGCGTGCCCGGCGGCAGCAGCTTCGAGGTGAGCGTGGCCGCGCCCCTGTAGTGGCCCGCACCGAAGTCCGTGAGGAAGACGCGGCCATCCGCTGGCCGTACCAGCACGTTCTCTCCCTTCACGTCCCGGTGAACCCCTCCCACCGCATGCGTGGCCTCCAGCGCCCGCGCCACCTGCGCCGAGGCCCTCAGCGCCTGGCGCGAGGAGAGGTTGCGCCGCCCTGACCACTCGTACAGCGGCACGCCGTCCACCCACTCCATCACAAGGTACGGAAAGGTTCCGGAGGGGTGCGCCCAGACGCCATGCTCGTACAGCCGAGGCACATGAAGGCTGTGGATGCGCGACAACAGCCACGCCTCGCGCTCGAAGCGCTCATCCCCTGGGGAGATGGCCAGCTTGAGCGCGAACGGGCCGGCCACCTCCCGCTTCACGTGCTCCACGCGGTAGAGAGTGCCGTAGGAGCCTCGGCCTCTCCATCCCTGGATCCGCCACGAGCCGACCCGCATCCCCAGCGGAAGACAGAGCGGGTCCACTTCCAGCAAGGCTCGCTTGGAACTCATGGGCGTTCTCCAGCGCAGGGCAATACCTTCCGCCCGCTCGTATCACCCTACCCCATGGGTCTTCCATACCACAGCCGCCGTTTCAGGCGGGCCGACTGGAGGGCTCGCGCCCCACCCATCAGCTCGCCGGAGGCACCGGGGCGGTCGGCGAGCGCAGGGTCTCGGCTGGCAGCTCGGGCGCCGCGGCGTGCCGGATGAGCGATTCCATCGGCTTGGGATCCGCCACGCGCCGCGCCAGCTCCAACAACACCCCCTGGCTGCGCACGGGCGCCCCCTCCTGCCCCACCGGCGCGTAGGTGCCGTCCCGCTGCAGCCGCCGCGCCTTCACGGTGTCCCTGAGCGCCACCCCCAGCACCTCGTCCAGCAGCCGCTGGCGCAGGGCCGGATCCTCCACCGGGAACATCGTCTCGATGCGACGCAGGAAGTTGCGTGGCATCCAGTCCGCGCTCGACATCCACACCTCCGCCTGCGGCCCCTCCCCAAACGCGAACACCCGGCTGTGCTCCAGGAAGCGATCCACCACGCTCGTCACCCGGATGTGCTCGCTCACCCCCGGCACTCCCGGCCGCAGGCAGCAGATGCCTCGCACCAGCAAGTCGATCTTCACCCCCGCCTGGCTCGCCGCGTACAGCGCCTTGATGACGCTGGAGTCCACCAGCGAGTTCATCTTCGCGACGATTCGCCCGGCCTCTCCCTTCTTCGCCTTCTCCGTCTCCCGGTGGATGAGCCCCAGCACCCGCTCCTGCAGGCCCATGGGCGCCACCGCCAGCCGCTTCCACTGCGGCGCCGTGGAGTACCCCGTCAGCATGTTGAACAGGGCCGTCACATCCTCGGCGATCTCCTGCCGCGCCGTGAAGAGCGACAGATCCGTGTACTGCCGCGCCGTCGTCGGGTTGTAGTTGCCCGTGCCCAGGTGCACGTAGCGGCGGATGCCGTTGCCCTCGCGCCGCACCACCAGCGCCACCTTGCAGTGCGTCTTCAGGCCAATCAGCCCATAGACCACGTGCACCCCGTTCTCCTCCATCCGCCGCGCCCAGGCGATGTTGTTGGCCTCGTCCAGCCGCGCCTTGATCTCCACCAGCACCGCCACCTGCTTGCCGTTCTCCACCGCCCGCGTCAGCGCCCGCGCGATGGGGCTGTCTCCGCTGGTGCGGTACAGCGTCTGCTTGATGGCCAGCACGTTCGGATCCTCCGCCGCCTCCTCCAGGAAGCGCACCACCGGATCGAACGACTCGTAGGGGTGGTGCAGCAGGATGTCCCGCTTGGCAATCACGCTCATCACCGGCTCTTCGTCCCGCAGCACCGGTGGCACCGCCGGCACCAGCGGCTCCACACGCAGCTCCGGCCGCACGTCCAGGTCCGTCAGCATCATCAGATCCGACGGCTGCAACGGCCCCTGCAGGCGGTACACATCCGGAGTGCCCAGCTTCAGCGCCGAGGTGAGCGCCGTCTCCAGCTCCGCGCTGGCCGCCGCATCCAGCTCCAGCCTCACCGCGGCGCCCCTGTCCCGCCGCCGCAGCTCCTCCTGGATGGTGGAGAGCAGATCCGCGCTCTCCTCCTCGTCCACGTTGAGATCCCAGTTGCGCGTGACGCGGAAGGACGCCGTCCGCTCCACCGCGTAGCCGGGGAACAGGTCCGCCGCGCACAGGGAGATGAGCTCCTCCAGCGGCAGCACCGCCAGCACCGTGCCCTGCGGCGCAGGCAGGGACACCAGCCGGCTGAGCACGCTGGGCACCTGCACCACCGCCAGTGACGTCTCGCGCATGTTGCGCTTGCGCTTGGGGCCCTCGCGCCGCAGCAGCACCGCCACGTTGAGTGACTTGTTGCGCAGGTGCGGGAACGGGTGCCCCGGATCCACCGCCAGCGGCGTCAGCGCCGGGAACACCGACGAGGTGAAGTACGACTTCGCCGCCGCCTTCTGCTCCGCCGTCAGCTTGTCCCGGGTGAGCACCGCCACCCCGTGCGAGGCCAGCTTCGGCAGCAGCTCCTCGCGCCACAGCCGGTACACCTCGTCCACCATGGCGTGCGTCCGCTCGCTGATGGCCGCCAGCTGATCCGCCGGCAGCATGCCGTCCGCCGCCGTCTCCGCCACTCCGCTGGACTGCTGCTGCTTCAGGCCCGCCACGCGCACCATGAAGAACTCGTCCAGGTTCGAGGACGTGATGGCGAAGAACTTCAGCCGCTCGTAGATGGGCAGGTTCGCGTCCCGCACGTCCGCGAGCACTCGCCCGTTGAACGCCAGCCAGGACAGCTCCCGGTTGATGAAGAGCAGGGGGTCGTTGAGATCCACGATGGGAGACTCTTGCACGAAACCACCCACGTCACGTCACGGGTTGTCACACCGCACACACCCCTGGCATGTATTCCTTACATCGAACGTTGAACCGCTACACTGTCGGCTGGCCCTTCTATGCCCTCTTCAACGCTTCAGCCCGTCCTCGCCGCCATTGATGTGGGCACCAACGCCGTGCGGCTGGAGCTCGCCCGGCCGGATCCCGATGGGGCGCTCGAGACGCTGCACCAGGAGCGGGATCCCATCCGCCCGGGCGAGGGCGTCTTCGCCACCGGCTCCATGCCCCGCGAGACGGCGGACCGGCTGCTGTCCACGCTGCGCCGCTACTCCGCGCTGTGCCGCCGTCACAAGGCGCTCGTGCGGGCCGTGGCCACCAGCGCCCTGCGCGAGGCGCGCAACCGGGCCGAGGTTGTCCGCCGCGTGCGCGAGGAGGCCGGGCTGGAGCTGGAGGTGGTGAGCGGCAAGGAGGAGGCTCGCCTCATCTGCCTGGGCGTGCTGCACCGCAAGCCACCGGGAGCCCGCTCGCTGCTGGTGGACATTGGCGGAGGCTCCACCGAGGTGGCCACCGCCTCGGGCGAGAAGCCGGACAATCTCTGGAGCCTGGCGCTGGGCGCGGTGCGGCTCACGGAGGTGTTCGATGCCTCCAAGAAGGCGGTGACGCCCAAGCAGCTGCGGCTCATGCGCGGCTTCGTGGCGGAGGTGGTGCGAAAGACCCTGCCGGAGAAGCTCGCCAAGCTACCCCGGGTGGCGCTGGGCTCGTCCGGCACCATCAGCGCGGTGGTGTCCTTCGCCGCTGGGGACAGCGGGGGCAGCGCCTCCGTGCGCCAGCTCTCCCAGGCGGTGGAGGCGCTGGCGGGCATGCCTCCGGAGCGGCGCCGCAAGCGCTTTGATCCGCGGCGCGCGGACATCATCGTCTCCGGCGCCATCATCCTCGAGGGCGTGGCGAAGTACCTGGGCGTGGAGGCGGTGACGGCCGTCAACCGCGGCCTGCGGGACGGGCTGCTGGTGGATCTGCTCTACCGGCAGGACTCCTCGCGGGAGGACCACAGCCTGGCGGACGCGGCGATCGACATCGGCCGGCGCTTCTTCTTCGACGAGAAGCACTCACGGCAGGTGGCCCGGCTGGCCCTCACCCTCTTTGATCAGCTCGCGGCGCTGCACAACCTGCCGCTGTCCACCCGGCCGTACCTGGAGGTGGCCGCGCTGCTGCACGACATCGGCACCGCGGTGAACTACGAGCGCCACCACAAGCACACCTACTACCTGATCCACCACGCGGACCTGCCCGGGCTGGCCGATCGCGAGCGCGAGCTGGTGGCCCGCGTGGCCCGCTACCACCGTCGCAGCGCGCCGGACGTGAAGCACTCGGGAATGGTGGGGCTGCTGCCCTCCGAGGCGCGCACGGTGCGCAAGCTCGCCACCCTGCTGCGCGTGGCCAACGCGCTCGACTGTAGCCACCAGCAGCTCATCAAGTCCCTCAAGGCCACCCACGGCCGCGAGGAGGTGTCGCTGCACCTCCAGGTGAAGCAGCCGGTGGACCTGGAGTTGTGGACGGTGGACCGGGAGGTGGCTCCCTTCCGCGGCGTCTTTGGCAGGCGGCTCTCCTTCCACGTCGGCCGCTAGCGCCCGCTCTCTCCCCTGCCCGGCGGCGAGGGGGGCTGTGCGCTTTGCCCCTCCCGGCGTGGATGGCCACGCTCCAAGGCGCATGGGCCCGCCGTGCGGGTGGGCTCCGCGCCAGCCACAGCGCCCCTGGGGGAAGGAGTCGCGCAATGAAAGCCGTCGTTTTCCATGGAATCGGAGACATCCGGCTCGAGGACGTGGAGGAGCCGAGGATCGAAAAGCCCACCGACGCCATCGTGCGCCTGAGCGCCAGCGCCATCTGCGGCACGGACCTGCACATGATTCGCGGGACGATGCCCGGCATGAGGCCCGGCACCATCCTCGGCCACGAGGGCGTGGGCTTCATCGAGGAGCTGGGCGAGGACGTGCGCAACTTCAGCGTGGGGGACCGTGTCGTCATCTGCTCCACCATCGCCTGCGGCAGCTGCGTCTACTGCCGCTCGGGTTACTACTCCCAGTGCAACGAGGCCAACCCCAACGGCCCGCTGGCGGGCACCGCCTTCTTCGGAGGGCCGGAGCTGACCGGGCCCTTCCACGGCATGCAGGCGGAGAAGGTGCGCGTGCCCTTCGCCCACGTGGGCATGGTGCGGGTGCCCGAGGGCGTCGCGGATGATCAGGCCATCCTCGTCTCGGACATCTTCCCCACGGGCTACTTCGCCGCGGAGCTGGCGGAGATCAAACCCGGAGACACGGTGGCGGTGTTCGGCGCCGGCCCGGTGGGACAGTTCGCCATCGTGAGCGCCAAGCTGCTGGGCGCCGGGCGGGTGTTCGCCATCGACTGCCACGAGGACCGGCTGGGCATGGCGCGCACCCAGGGCGCCGAGATCATCAACTTCGAAGAGGAGGATCCGGTGGAGACGCTGCGCCGGCTCACGAATGGCATCGGCGTGGACCGGGCCATCGACGCGGTGGGCGTGGACGCCATGCACGCCCACCACGGGCCGGCGGCCAAGACCGCCAAGAAGGAGGCCGCCGAGTTCAAGCGCGAGCAGAAGGAGGTAGCGCCCAAGACGAACCCGGACGGGAGCAACTGGGTGCCCGGGGATGCGCCCTCGCAGGCGTTGCTGTGGGCGGTGCAGGCGCTGGCCAAGGCGGGCACGCTGTCCATCATCGGCGTCTACCCGCAGACGGCGCGCACCTTCCCCATCGGCGAGGCGATGAACAAGAACCTCACGCTGAAGATGGGCAACTGCGACCACCGCCGGTACGTCCCCAAGCTGCTGGAGCTGGTGCGCACCGGCGTGGTGGACCCCACGGCCATCCTCTCGCACGTGGAGCCGATGACGAGCGCCCTCAACGCCTACCGCAACTTCGACTTGCGCAAGCCGGGCTGGCTCAAGGTGGAGCTCGAGCCGCCCATGCTCGCCTGAGCCCAGGCCCTGGGGCCCCGCGGCGCGGAGCAGCCCTGGCTCCAGACATGAAAAGACCCGGCAACCCCTGGGGGATTACCGGGCCTTCGTGGTGGCTCGAGCGGCTGGGGTGATGCCCGCTCGAGCCACTGCCGTGACTGCTAGTACCCCGAGTTCACCGTGTAGCCAGCGGCCGCGCCGTCATCCACCACGTTGGTGTCGCCCTGGTCGTGCGGCACCGCGAACTTGCACATGGCCGTCTGGACCGCGCCGGCGCTGTCCGTCACCTTGAAGCGCACGCCGTACACGCGGCCGTTGCCCTTGCCCTCGCGCTCGGCGCGGAGCTGGAAGGAGCTCGGGCCGGTGATGACGATGTCGTCCAGGGTGCTGCCGTCGCCGTTGCCAACCGAGTCCTCCACCTCGTCGCTGTAGATGGAGAGGATGGTGCCCGCGGCGTTGATGTTGGTGCCAGCCTGGTTGTCACCGCAGGAGGTCGTCACGATGGCGGCGCAGTCGGAGAGGCTGAAGTCCTGGTACTTGTGGTTGGGCGGCCAGATCTGCTGCACGGGCTTGACCGTCACCGTGGTCTTGCAGGAGTCCGCCACCGTCACCGTCCGCGTCACCGAGGCGCTCAGGCCCGCCGCGTCCGTCGCCTTGTAGGTCAGCGTGTAGGTACCAGCCACCGCGGTGTTCACCGAGCCCGTCTTCACAGGGACCAGGGAGCCGGAGCACACGTCCGTCGCCGTGGCGCCGGGGTCCACGAAGGTGCTGCCGCGGGTGAGCGTCATGCTCGCCGCACCCACCAGGGAGATGACCGGGGCCTGGGTGTCCGTCACGCTCACCGTGCGCACCGTGGAGGCCGCGTTGCCGGAGGCATCCGCCACGCTGTAGTTCACCGAGTAGGTGCCGCGGGCCGCCGTGTTCACCGCGCCGCTGATGGCCACCTTGGCGCTCAGGTCACCGGTGCACGCGTCGCTCGCCGTGGCGCCCGCCTCCGTGTACGTGGCCGCGCCGCACTCCAGCGTCATCGTGCTCAGGCCCTTGAGCGTCAGGGCCGGGGCCTTCGTGTCCGCCACCTGCACCGAGCGCACCGCCGAGCTGGTCAGGCCCGCCGCGTCCGTGGCGCTGTAGCTCACCGCGTAGTTGCCCACCGCCGCCGTGTTCACCGAGCCCGCCTTCACAGGAACCAGGGCGCCGGAGCACGCGTCCACCGCCGTGGCGCCCGAGTCCACGAAGCTGTCCACGCCGCACTCCAGCTTCAGGGCCGGCAGGCCCACCAGGGAGACGACCGGAGCCAGGGTGTCGTTCACGCTCACCGTGCGCACCGCGGAGGCCACGTTGCCGGCCGCGTCCGCCACGCTGTAGCTCACCGAGTAGGCGCCGCGGGCCGCCGCGTCCACCGCGCCGGAGATGGACACCTTGCTGCTCAGGTCACCGGCGCAGGCATCCACCGCCGTGGCGCCCGGCTCCGTGTACTGGCCCACACCGCACTCCACCGCCACCGCGCTGGCGCCCTTGAGCACCAGGGCCGGGGCCTTCGTGTCCGCCACCTGCACCGAGCGCACCGCCGAGCCGACCAGGCCCGCCGCGTCCGTCGCCTTGTAGGTGACCGAGTAGTTGCCCACCGCCGCCGTGTTCACCGAGCCGCTGGTGACGATGGCGCTCGTCAGGTTGCCGGAGCACAGGTCCGTCGCCGTGGCGCCCTGGTTGGTGAAGCTGTCCACGCCGCACTCCAGCTTCAGCGCCGGCGCGCCCATCAGGGAGACCACCGGGGCCTGGGTGTCCGTCACGCTCACCGTGCGCACCGCGGAGACGCTGTGGCCCGCCAGGTCCGCCACGCTGTAGCTCACCGGGTAGCTGCCCACCGCCGCCGCGTTCACCGTGCCGCTGATGGCCACCTTGGCGCTCAGGTCACCCGCGCAGGCGTCGCTCGCCGTGGCGCCCGCCTCCGTGTACGTGGCCGCGCCGCACTCCAGGGCCACCGCGCTGGCGCCGTTGAGCGCCAGGGCCGGGGCCAGGGTGTCCGCCACCTGCACCATGCGCACCGCGGAGACGCTGTGGCCCGCCGGATCCACCACGCTGTAGCTCACCGGGTAGCTGCCCACCGCCGCCGTGTTCACCGCGCCGGAGATGGCCACCTTGGCGCTCAGGTCACCCGCGCAGGCGTCGCTCGCCGCGGCCCCCAGCTCCGTGTAGGCGCTCACACCGCACTCGAGCTGCTGGGCCCCGCCCTTGATCGCCAGGCTCGGCGCCAGCGTGTCCACCATGGTGACCGAGGTGGAGCACGTGGCCTCGTTGAAGCCGTCGGAGGCCTTCCAGTTCACCTGCCGCGCCGCGCCCAGCGCGAAGCTCTCGCCCGCCAGGGTGTACGTCATCGTCGGGGTGGTGCAGTTGTCCTGCGCCTGGGGCGGGTTGATCGGCGCGCTGGCCACGCCGCACTCGAAGGTGCTCGCCGCGGGGCAGGAGATGCTCGGCGCCACGTCATCCTGCACCGTCACCGAGCCCGTGCAGGAGGCCGACAGGCCCTTGGAGTCCGTGCAGGTCAGCGTCACCTTCGTGGTGCCCACCTCGAACGAGGACACGCTCTGCACGCAGTTGATGGCGTCCCCATCCGGATCCGTCGAGCCGTTGTCGATGGAGAAGCCCACGCCACCGCAGGTGGGGCCGGCGCTCATCGTCGCGTTCCTGCACATCACCACCGGCGGGCGGTTGGAGGCCGGAGGCGGCAGGATCCGGCAGGAGCGGGGGCACGCGTTCAGGCTGGTGCCGTTGTTCTCGCCGTCGTCGCAGTCCTCGCCCGGGTCCTTGATGCCGTTGCCACACCAGTTGAGCTGGCACGTGGACGAGCACTCCGTGCCGGCCAGGCCGTTGGTCTCGTAGCCGTCATCGCACCCCTCGCCCACCTCCACGTCCCAGTTGCCGCAGCCGTTGAGCACCGCGCCGCGCGCCAGGATGTACGGCGCGCCGAACGAGCCGTCCACGAAGTCCCTCACGCCCTGGGGCGGGGCGCGCCCCGGCACGCTGTCGATCATCGCGATGGACCAGGGAGCGAAGTTCTCCACCGGGAAGTGGGCGAACTGCGTCCCCACCGAGCACGACCAGTTGGACATCATGTCGTCGTTGATCGCGTCCAGATCCGGGTCCGACGCAACGATGTGGGCGTTCTTCGCGCAGTTGCCGCTCTGGACCGTGAAGTCACCGAAGGGCTCCAGCAGCGCCACGTGGGTGAGCTCCGTGACGTTCTGGTAGTAGCAGCTCAGCGAGACGTAGAGGCCCGTGTTGCCGGACTCGTAGGCGGCGAAGCGCATCGCGCTGTCGTACAGCGCCTGGGGAGCGTGGTTGGCCACCGGGGCCGTGCCCGCGATGAAGACGCTGCCGTTGACGACCCGGCCCCACACGCTGCGGTTGGCCACCGCGGCCGACACCGCGTCCAGGCTGGCGCACGAGGCGTCACCCAGGATGATGAGCCGGTAGGCGGCGAACTGCGCGGCCGTCATCGACGACCACTGGGCGTCGGTGACCACATCCACCGTCAGGCCGAACTTCTTCGCGGCGATGGCCTCGGGGCTGGACAGGCCGCTGGAGACGGTGCGGCCGAGGATCAGCGCCTTGTTCGTGGAGAGGGCATCCTTGCGGGTCGCCACGTGCTCCTGCTGTGCCTGGGGGCGCTCCTCCTGACCGCAGGCGATTGCGGCCAGAGTCACCATCAGCAGCGTCGCGTTCCACAGATTTGCGCGTTTCATGTGGCACTCCCCGACAGAGGTGGGAGCTGGTGGAGGGGGGTTCCAGGCTCCCGGGAAATTTCCCGTATTTATGAATGAAACCCGCTTTTCCGTCAAGCGCCGCTGTATTTTTTCACCTTGGCAGTCCAACTAAATGGGGAATCCAGGCCGCCTGCCTGCCTCCGGTGGCCTGCTTTCAAGGGGTTGGGCTTCTCCCACATGGCCCCGAGAGCGTTCCATGCCGCTGCAATTCCAGTTCACGGGCTGAGGATCAGCGAGGAATCCCCGAATTCATGTCCCAGGTATCCGCGTTTTTCCGCCATCTGCGCGGCCTCGCGGAGCAGGGGCAGCGGAGCAAACGCCTGCATGAGCGCATAGTGGCTGGCGGTGGGCTCATGCATGCCCGTGAGCAGGCCCTCCACCACCCGGGGCACGAAGCCCGGGCCCATGAGCAGGTCCGTCACCCCCTCGCCCGGTGTGAGGGTTCCGCCGCCCTGGAGCGCCCGGCCCTCGAGGGCGCGCACCACCGTGGTGCCCACCGCCACCACCCGGCCTCCCGAGGCTCGCGTGGCGTGGAGGGCCTCCACCGTGGCGGCGGGGATGTCGAAGCGCTCGGGGCGAGGCAGCACGGCATCGAGCGTGGCGTCCCCGGTGGAGGACAGGCCCGCGGCATGGGTGAGTGAGGCGAACCGCACGCCCCGCCGCCGCAGCTCGAGCAGCAGCGCCCACGTGAGGGGCAGCCCGGCGGAGGGAGCCTCGGCGGCCCAGGGCCGCGCCGCGTACACCGTCTGGATGTGCCAGAGCGAGAGCGGCCCCGCGAGGTACGAGTACTGGATGGGCCGGCCCGAGCGGTACAGCCCGGTCCACAGCGCGGCGCCCTGGGCGTCGAAGGCCACCCGGAGCAGGCGCGGGGAAGGCGGCAGCACCTCCACCACGCGCGCCGTCAGCGAGCCCAGCACCAGCCGAGCCCCTGCGGTCAGTGTAGGCGGAGGGGGACGATCCTCGGTGCGCATCCGCCAGTCTCCTTCACCGAAGAGGACGGCCGTCCAGGTGCCCTGCGCCTCGCGCGTGAGCAGCCGCAGCTCGATGGCGGCCCCCTCCTCTGTATGGCCCTGGAGCGAGGCGGGCAGCGTGGCCGCGTCATTGACCACCAGCAGATCTCCAGCGCGCAGCAGCTCCGGGAGGTGCTCCACGCGCCGATCCGAGATGCGGCCGGTGCTCGGGGCGATGTGAAGCAGCCGCCCCGTCTCGGGGTGCTCGCGAGGCCAGCGTGCGGGGGTCATGCGGCCTCCAGGCGCGAGGCTTCGAGGCGGCTGCCCGAGCGCACAACCTCCGCGCGCTCCAGCAGGGTGATGAGGCGAGCGGCCACGGACTCGGGGCGTGCGAGCGTGGCGGGGTCCGCGTCCGGGGCCGCATCGCGGTGCATCTGGGTGTCCATATCCCCCGGGTCCACGTTGAAGAAGCGCACGCCAGTGCCCTCCAGCTCGGCGGCCCAGATGCGGCCCAGGTGCTCCAGCGCCACCTTGGAGACGCTGTACGCGCCCCAGCGCGCGTAGGCGGACACGGCCGCGTCCGAGGTGACGTTCACCACCACACCGCCGCCGCGCATGGCCATGGCGCCGGCCACGGCCTTGGTGAGCCGGAAGGGGCCCACCAGGTTTACCTCCAGCACCTGGGACAGGTCCTCGCACGCGGTGTCGAGCAGCAGCGGCAGGGGCGTAGGCCCGAGGGTGCTGGCGTTGTTCACCAGCACATCCATGGGGCCCACGAGCGCGGAGGCCGCGCCCACCATGGGGTAGATGGCCTCCTTGTCCCCCACGTCATACGCGAGCGCGTGGGCCACATGCCCCTGGGCGCGCAGGGCCGCGGCCACGGCCTCCATCTCCGAGGCGTTGCGAGCCACGCCCACCACCCGGGCGCCCTTGCGAGCCAGCTCCTTCATGAGCGCCTCGCCCAGTCCGCGGCTCGCGCCCGTCACCAGCACTGCCTTGCCTTCGAGCTTCATCGTGTCTCCTCCTGTGCCCCCAGGAGTACACGGGCCGGGCCGACACATTGGCGCGGCTGCCAATGGATTGGCAGAATGTTCTCGGGTGAGCGCGAACGAGCGAGCGGGCAGGCTGACGGGGGTGGCCACGGCCCGGGGCCCAGCGGACGCGCCACGCGGCTGGTAAGCTGTGCCCCGACATGACCCTGGCTCGCCTGCTCGCGCTGACGGTCGCGCTCCTGGCCTCCCACGCGTTCGCGGAGCACGCTGCCGCGTTCGACGTGAAGGACCTGGAGGGCCACCGCTATACCCTGGGCGGACTGTCCGGGAAGCTCGTCGTCCTGAACTTCTGGTTCAAGGACTGCCCTGCCTGCATCCGCGAGCGCGAGGCGCTCAACCGGGTTGTCTCCCGGTATATGGACAACCCGGACGTGGTGTTCCTCGCGCTGGCGCTCGACAAGAAGTCCGAGCTGGAGCCGTTCCTGCGCGAGCACCCGTTCTCTTATGACGTCATCGCCGAGGCCGGGGAGCTGGCGGAGACGTACGACATCTCCGCCTACCCCACACACATCGTCATCGGCCGGGATGGGAACATCGTCCGGCGGTGGGTGGGCGCCATGAGCACGTTCCGCAAGCTCACCGAGGTGATCGACGCGCAGCTCCGGCGCTCCTCCACCCCGGTGAGCGGCCCGATCGCCTCCCCCTTCCCTCCCGGGAGCAGCCCCGTGTGGGAGCCACCGCTCGTGGTGAGCCCTGAGCAGCCCACGCGCGGCGCCACCCTCAAGGTCTACTACGCGCCCGACTCCGTGGAGCACCCCGAGGCCCAGCTCGCCTGGGACATTCATGGGGACGGCTCGTTCACCCAGGGCACCGCGCCCATGCATCCCCAAGGCGTGCTGCTCTCCTATGAGCTGAAGCTCCCCGCGGATGCGACGCTGGTGCACCTGCGCCTGCTCTCGCGGGCGGACAAGCGGAGCATCGAGCACACCGTGCCCATCACCAACGTGGAGGGAGAGCCGCTGCGCAACGCCTTCATCCACGTGGGCGCGTGTGACAGCCCCGGCTCTTTCGAGCGTGAGCTCCTGTACCACCCGGACAACCCCTTTGCCCTCCTGGAGCGGCTCGAGGAGCGGATGGGCCAGCCGGGAGCTCCCCCGGAGGCGGCTCGCTCGCAGTTGCTCGAGGTGCTGAAGACGGCCCACGGCACGGGGCTGGAGCTGCTCGCCGTCACCGCGGATGCGCTGCTGCTGGCGCGGGACTTCAAGGCCGTGGCCCAGGTGCTCGACACCATGGTGGCGATCGATCGCGAGGCCTTCCTCACCCGCCGGGCCCTGTCGCGCCTGCTGACGCAGCCCTACGGAGAGGTGTCGCGGCAATGGCCCGCGGAGCTGCTGCCCCGAGCGTGGAAGGTGCTCGCCGAGCGGGATGATGTCTGGAGCCGCCGCGCCGCGAGCCGGAGCACCGCCGGGGTGCTGGACACCGAGGCCGCGGAGAAGATGTGCGCCACGTGGCGGAGCGCCGAGCCCGACAACCCTTTCGCCCAGGACTGTCTGGCGCGGATCCTGGAGAAGCAGGGCCGCTTCCAGGAGGCGCTCGAGGCGAGCCGCGCCGCGCTCGAGGCCGCGACGGCCGGCAAGCTGTTCCTCTATCGCTCGGGAGGCGGGAGCCTGGCGGCCCGGGACGAGGAGGAGCTGTGGGCGCGCCATGCCGAGCTGTCGCTCCAGGCGAGGAACCCGCCCGAGCTGGCCGGCACGCTGGAGCGCTGAACCGCTCCTACCAGCTCACCAGGCTGCTCAAGGGAGTATCCGGAGTGCAGAGCTCGGTCGCCAACCGCCGGAGCGCCATCCTCAGCACGCTCGCGCAGGAGGCCTGATCGCCGCAGCCCTCCAGGGTGGCCTGGAGGCGATCATAGATGGCCTGGTGGTACGCCTCCGGGTGCGGCGAGTTGTGCTCCTGGAGGTAGAGGAGGTTCAGGGGATCCTCCAGCTCCATGCCCGCGCGGGCAAACAGCGCCTCGAACCGGGGAGTCCACGCCGCGCCGAGCTTGCTCGCCTTCCGGCGCGACAGCGTGGCGATGCGGTGCGGAGAGCCACCGTCCTCCTCGCTGGAGACACAGAGGCCGGACGCCTCCGGGCGGCTGTCCTCCGGGAACGGGGCCACGGCCGGCGGCGCGCTCCAGGAGCCATGCTCACAGGCCACGAGCCGATCGAGCACCGCCACCTCGCCCGAGTCCCCCTTCTTGCGCACCCGGGCCTCCATGCCGAGGTTGAGCAGCTCCAGCCAGAGGCGCCCCACGTAGGCGGCGTCCTCCTCCGTCTTCATGAACTTGCGCAGCTGCTTCTCGTTCTGGAGGACGGACTGCCCCACCTCGACGCCCAGGCGCCGGACGAGCGACTCGATGACATAGCGCTGCTCGGGGCGCGCGCCCTCGAGCAGCTCGACGATGGGGCGGGAGGCGAGCTCGTCCTGCTCCTTGTCCTGCACCTGGCTCTGCAACCAGACCTCGGACGTGGAGACGGGCAGATCCGAGGTCTCCCCATCCACCTTCGCGAAGGCATGAGCCTCGGCGAAGCTGACGCGCCCATCGTGATCATAATCCGCCGAGTCCACGGACTTGCCCACGCGGCTGACTCCGCTCAGGCCGGCGAAGAAGCTGGAGCTGTAGTCGCGGTAGTCCGCCTCATCCACCTCGGGGGTGCAGCCCACGGAGGTGCGCTCCTTGATCGTCGCGAAGAAGCCGCAGCGGGGCTGCGCGGCCACGCCCGCGTGAGGATCTCCGCCCCAATAGATGAAGTTGGCGAAGGAGCCGGCGAAGCACTGGGACATCACCGCCACCACGGGCTCGTCGGGCGAGAGCCGGTCCAGGGCTCGGGCCAGGGAGTGCACGCTCAGCGAGCCGGCATCCCACAGCGCCAGGGCGTTGTTGTCCGGGTCCTCGAAGTTCAGGGCGCCATGGCCCGTGAAGTAGAGAAAGGCGGGCCGCGGCGGCTTCTGCTGAAGCGTCCGGCTCAACCATGCCTGGAAGCTGTCGCGCGTGGAGGCTCCCTGGAGGTGGGGCAGCGCGGGGGCCTTGAACTGCACCTCGCGGTGCTCGTCCAGGTAGCGGACCGTCTTCTGCCCGTCATTGCCGTTGGCGAAGTAGAGGCTGGCGTTCGCCGGATCCACCCCGAACACTCCCAGCGTGCGCTGGAAGTAGAGGACGTTCTTCTCCAGGGCGATCTCGTTGTGCTCGCGCTCGAAGCCGCCGCCCATCACCAGGAAATTGTAGCCAGGCTCGACGCCCGCGCCGCCGAGCACCCAGACACCCAGGACACCTGCCACGAGGTTGCTGACCATGAGGCCTCACACCGCTGGCACGAGAGCATGCTCCATCCGCCCTCGCTTTCCCAGCCGGGCTCGGGAAGCGGCGTTTGTGGCTTGGCGGAGGCGTCCAGGACTGGGCAGACTTTTCTCCCATGAGCAGCGACGAAGAGCTGGCGGGCTGGCTGGCGCGCAACATCAAGGCGCTGAGGGAGGCGCGCGGGGCCACCCAGTCCCAGCTGGCGAAGCTCGCCGGGGTACCGCGAGCCACATGGGCCCACCTGGAGTCTGGAGCGAGCAACCCGACGCTGGCGGTGCTCCACCGGGTGGCCCACGCGCTCCAGGTGTCGCTGGAGGAGTTGGTAGCCCGGCCCCGAGCCAGCGCCCGGCACTACCCGCGCGAGAGCCTCCCCGTGCGGCAGCGAGGCGCGGGGCTGCTGCGCAAGCTGCTGCCGGATCCGCTGCCGGGGATGGAGTTCGACCGGATGGAGCTGCCGCCGAAGGTGCGCATCACGGGCGTGCCGCACACGCCGGGCACGCGCGAGTACCTGGCCTGCGAGTCAGGGCAGATGGCGCTGGTGGCCAGCGGCGAGCGCTTCGAGCTGCAGGCGGGAGACGTGGTGGTGTTCCGAGGAGACCAGAAGCACTCGTACGAGAACCCAGGGGACCGGACGGCGGTGGGGTACTCGGTGGTGCTGCTGGCGCCTCCGCTGAGGTGAGCGGAGGCTAGGCCCCCGGGGGACCCGTCACGGCGCGCAGCAGGGTCATGGGGCCCACGGCGCGCACGCGCTCGAGCTGCTCGCGGTTCTTCACGAGCAGCGAGCCGGCGAAGGCGAGCGCGTTGAGCGAAATGGACTCGAAGGCCTCCTGAGTGCGAGGCACCACGAGCGTCCACTGGCGCGTGGCCAGGAAGTTATAAGGCGTGCCCGGCTTCTCGCAGCCCACGGCGCGGAGGAGCTCTCCATAGAGCGCGTGCGCCTGCGCCGGCTCCTGGAGCGGTGGCCCCAGCGCATGGCGGAAGGGCAGCCGGCCTCGGGCGATGGCCTCATCCATGGGCGTGCGGAGCCCTCCGGCGGCCAGGGGCACGGGGACGAGCTGGAGGTGCTTGTGGGGCTGGCTCGCCCCGGCGATGCGCCCTCCGTTGTAGAAGGCGAGCGCGTCGAACTCGGCCATGCAGGTGAGCAGGGCCTCGAAGTCGGCGGCGGTGAGCAGGGAGTCCTGCTCCTCGTAGGCCTGGGTGATGATGAGCGCGTGGTGGTCGAAGACGTTGAACTTGTTGATCAGGCACGCGTGCGCGGGCGGCACGAGCGAGACGAACAGGTCCTCCTCATAAGGAGGGATGAACGGATTCTTCGGAGGCTTCCCCTCGGACGGAGGCTGCACGGCCTTGGCCTTGCGCTCCAGGTTGGAGACGACGCGGACGAGGAAGGGGACGCCCTCGTGCTCAACCACCTCCACCTCGGTGCGGATGGGCACCAGCGCGCCACTGGCGAGCGCATGTGCGGTCCGCTCGACCAGGGAGCTCCAGAGGGTTCCTCTCTCGAAGAAGGTGCGAGGGCGCTCGGCCATGACTCTCATCGTAGTCCCGCTCCGTCCCGTCCATAGTACCAGGCTGTCAGCGCGAGCCGTGGCGCGTGCGCGGGCAGCACCTCGTGCTCCAACCGCTCACTGAGGAAGACCACCAACCGGTCCAGTGTGGGTTCCACGTCCAAGGTCCCATCCTCCAGATACAACCTGAGCATGCCTCCGTGCTCGGGCCGCCAGTCCGGGTTGGCGTAGTAGATCGCCGTCACGCGCCGGTTGGATTGTCCGGGGAAGGCATCCCGGTGACGCACGTAGCGCGCTCCGCCGCCAGGGTAGTGGGCGAGCTGGAGATCAAACCGGCCGAGCCCCAGGTAGGCCCCCGCGGAGAGCGCCCCGCCCAGCTCGGAGAAGGCCTCCCAGAGCGAGCCCAGGGCTGATCCGGCCTCGGGGAGGATCCAGCCAATGAAGTCATCTCGCACGGAGGTGTCCTCGGTCCGGTCCGCCCCGCGCCGGATGCCCGCGGGCTTCAAGGTGCCTGCCTGGGCGCGCTCCCTCGCCTCCGAGTGGACGGCGTGTGCTCGCTCCTTCCCCAGGAAGGCGTCCCGGACGAAGAAGCCTCTCATGCCCAGCGCTTCGATCTCGTCGTCCCTGAGTTCCAATTGATCCATCCTGTGGCGAGAGCCCTTCCAGGACTGCGCTTCAGTACATGGCGGCTCTCAAGCTACAAGTGAAAACGCGCTCGGGCGTGCATACCTGTCTAGCGATGTCTTTATCCTCCTCCCAGGTCATCTCGGTCGAGGACGTCATCGCCTCACAGCGCGACGTCATCCTCGAGCACTGGATGGAGCGCATCCATCGCGCATTGCAGCCAGACGCCCCGCCGCGGGCGGAGCTGCTGGACCACATTCCCCGGTTCCTGGACTCGCTCATCCTGGCGATGCGGCTCGCCCACAGTCCCGCGCAGGAGAGCGCCGCATGCTGGGCCGCCCAGGCCGCCCTGAAGCATGGCGAGCTTCGCCTGCGCGAGGGCTTCAGCCTGGACACGGTCGTCTACGAGTACGGCGTGCTGCGAGACTGTCTGCTCACGCTCGCTCGGGAGCAGGGCCTGAAGTTCCTCCCGGATCAGATGCGGGCCTTCACCGAGTGCTTCCACCGGGGGATCGCCGAAGCAGCCATCGTCTACCTCCAGCAGCACGAGCGGGAGCTGCGAGCGGCAGGCGCGGCGGCCGAGCGGCAGCATGCCCATGCCCTGCTCGCCGCCATCCTCGACAAGACGACGGACCTCGTGGGGGCCCTGGACACGGACTTCCGCTTCATCCTCTTCAACCGCCGGTACCAGCAGGAGTTCGAGACTCGCTTCGGCACGCGGATCTCCCTGGGAATGAGCCTGCCGGATGCGCTCGCACACCTGCCCGAGCAGAAGCACCGGCTGGTCGCCCTCTGGGGGCGGGCCCTGCGCGGCGAGGAGTTCACGGTGGTCCAGCCCTTTGGGGATCCAGCGCAAGAGGACACCTGGTACGAGCTCCGGTACGCCCGCCTGGAGGATGCCCAGGGAGAGATCCAAGGGGCCTTCCATGTGGGCCGGGATGTGACGGCCGCACGCAAGGCCCATGAGGAGCTGGATCTTCACGTCCAGGAGCGCACCGCGGCGCTGGCCCAGGCCAATGCCCGCCTGCGCGAGAGTGAGGAGCGCTTCCGAGCCACCTTCAACCAGGCCGCCGTCGGCATCGCGCACGTCGGGCTCGACGAACGCTGGCTGCAGCTCAACCAGTGCTACCTCGAGCTGCTCGGCTCCACGGAGCCGGAGCTGCGCAAGCTCACCGTGCGGGACGTGACGCACCTCGAGGACAGGGAGAAGAGCCAGTCCTTGATGCGCCAGCTCCTGGCGGGCGAGCTTGCTCACTACACAGTGGAGCAGCGCTACCAGCGCAGGAACGGCGAGCCCGTGTGGGTGGAGCTGACGGTGTCCCTCGTGCGAGACGCGTCCGGCGCGCCGAGCTACTTCATCTTCGCGGCGGTGGATATCTCGGAGAACGTCCGCCTCTACCAGGAGGCCCAACGCGCTGTTCATCTGCGGGACGAGTTCCTCCAGGTGGCCAGCCACGAGCTGAAGACGCCGCTCACGCCCTTGAGCCTCAAGCTCCAGATGTTGAGCCGGGTAGCCCAGGCCGAGCTGTCCTCCATCACCGCGAGGCGGCTCCAACGGGACGTCGAGGTGATGCACCGTCAGGTGAACCGGCTGGCGGAGCTGATGGATGATCTGCTGGACGTGTCCCGCATCACCGCGGGCCAGCTCCACCTGAACCCCGAGAGCGTGGACCTGTGTGTGCTCACCCGGGAGGTGAGCGCCCGCTTCACGCCCCAGGCCACGCGAGCCGGCTGCCGGCTGCAGGTGGAGCTCGGGTGCGAGGCGCTGGGTCAGTGGGATCCCTTGAGGCTCGAGCAGGTGGTCTCCAACCTGCTGTCCAACGCCATCAAGTACGGGGCGGGCCGGCCCATCCACATCCGCGCCGAGACGGCGGGGAATCGGGCCCGCCTGACGGTCCGAGACGAGGGGATTGGCATCGCTCCAGAGGCGCTGGGCCGCATCTTCCACAAGTTCGAGCGCGCCGTGTCCGAGCGCAACTATGGAGGGCTGGGGCTGGGGCTGTTCATCACCCGGCAGATCGTGGAAGCCAGCGGGGGCAGCATTCAGGTGGAGAGCCAGCTGGGACGCGGGGCGACGTTCATCGTGGAGCTGCCGCTTGCTCGCCCGGTGGACACCGTCTCGCATGCGGCGGGGTAGACTCTGGGCCCATGGGGCCTGTCCTGCGCATCTTGCTCTTCGTTGGCGCCGTGGCGCTTGGCGCGATCGGCACGTTCTTCGTCCTGCGTCCCCAGGCCCGGCTGCTGCCGGATCCGCCGGCGCTCGTGGTGCAGATGCGCGAGGTGACGCGGCTGGAGACGCTGGATGTCTCGCTCTACAAGAAAGTCACATTCAGCCCCGAGCCCGTGGCCACGGACGCGCTCTGGAAGGACGTCATCAACTGGGCGGCGTACTCGCTCCACACGCCCAGGGGCCGAGCCATCGTCTTCGCGGACGTGCACCTGGGCTATGACTTCCAGCGTATCGACACCTCGTCGCTGCAGGTCGTGGGCTCACGGGTAGAGGTGGTGCTGCCGCCGCTGGAGGTGAAGGTGGAGCTGCGGCCGGGAGAGACGGAGATCATCGACTCGAACCTGGACAGCCAGCAGACGGCGTACCTGCTGGAGAAGGCCCGCGCCGCCTTCGAGAGTGAGGCGAGCAATGACTCGCGGCTGAAGGAGCGCGCGCGTCAATCCGCCGAGCGCTCCTTGCGGGCACTGTTCCTCTCGCTGGGCTTCACCGAGGTGCGCTTTGTGGAGCACCTGGCGCCTGTGTCCCCGGGCTGAGCGCCAGCGCTCTACCTCTGGACGGCCAGGATTCGGCGCCCGGCAATATCCACCGCGTACGTAGCTCCCATGTCCATGATGGGGCCGTGCTTCTCGCAGGTATCGGGCCGCAGGGTGATACGAACGAACATCACCCCGTCTGCGCCGGGCGAGGCGATCACGTCATAGGACTCGCGCTGGTAGAGGCAGACCTCCTCCGGGGATGCGCCAGAGTGGGGCTTGACGTTCAAAGGAAGAAAATCATCCAAGGCCAGTTGCATGGCTGTCACCAGGGCTCCGGAAAGAGTCATCCGGGTGTCCGCCGGCAGATCGAGAGGAAATTGCACGCGCGCTGCTTCCTCGGGTGGAGCGTGCACGGGCCGCGTGTCGCGCTGGAAGAGCGCGCACGCTGAGAAGAGCAAACAGAGGGGCAGCAGTGCTCCAAACTTCATGAAGTCTCCTTCTGTTCCGAGCGGTATCGCATGGGCGACGAGCAACAGGGTCAGCAGCCCACAGGAGTGATGGTGCCGGTAGCCTGTGCTCGGGCTTGAAAGGTTGCTGAGCCCAGGACAGATGTCTGAGTCACGATCATTCGCATAGCGCCTGGAATATGGGGCTGCTCCATCCCCTTGCTCCTGGCACGCGCCCTGTCACCACTGAGAGCCAAATCAAGAGACTATGAGATTGGCCAACTCAAGTGCCCTGACGGCGCTATCTCTTGAATACCTCCTCCCGGTGCCACTTGAGGTGCTTCGGGTTCAGCGCCCAACTACAGTTCAGCTCGGACCCGAAGCCATCGCGGAAACTCCTCGGAAGCGCCTTTGCGAAGATCAGGCTGGTTTTCGTCCCAATCGTCCAGAGGCCCTCGTCAAAGAGCGCATGGTGATTCGGACAGAGCGCCAAGGCGTTATCGACGTCATCAGGACCATCATGCTCCACAGCCTTGATATGGGCGGTCTCAAGAATTCCCAAGCCCCCATAGTCAAATCTGGGGGGACAGGCAGCGCACAACCCCTTGCTGAGTGCCCTCACCTTCTTGCTGAAAGCGGAGTCTCGCTCCTTGCGACGCACGACCTGGAGCGATCGCTCCTTAGGGGGAAGCCTTGGCAGCCTCAGTGCCTTCTGCCCAATGAGGTGTGCTGTCCATAGCCTATCCAATTCCTTGAGTGCATCGTCTGGTATCTCGATGCCCCCACCCATAGTGTTCCAGTTTACCTGTCTGAGAGTACCCATCATCAGGGCTTCGACCGGGAGAAGATCGTTCGAGTAAGGATTAACCATCGCATCAAATTCCAGCGGCACGTAGAGCGCGGACCTGCCATCCTCCCCCCAATGCTCTCCCATCTGTGGAGGCTTCACCGACCAGCCGGATGCAACGATTCCACGTAAAGGGGTCGCCTTCCTCATAAGATAGAGCCGACTCCCTACGGGAAGATTCCGTCGCATTCCGCAACTCCATTGACCGCTGGCCCCCCCCCGCTCTGCAACATTGCGCATGTCATCCTTCGCATCCGCCCATTCCCACTTCTTCGGGTTCCAAATCAGCAAGTACCCTGGCATATGCTGTCTCCGTTCTAGGGTATTGAACCTGCAGAAATGCAAGCACAACCTATGCTGTAGAGCTGTCGGGCACAGCCCGACTTCCGCGCCACCCCCCAGCAGTGCTCGCTATACCGCGCAATACCCGAGGTTTACGAGCGGGAGAGGCCCTCGGCGGTGAGGCGAAACAGGCCGGGGATGCCGTCCGGCGCGTGTCCGAGCTTCGCCAGCGCCTCGCACTCGGCCGCGTCCGACTCGCGGCACAGGAGCGCGAACTCGCGCCAGCCCAGGTTCACCCGCAACGGCCCTTCTCCCGCCTGGAGCGCCAATCGTCGCCGCTGCTCCTGGGTGAGCAGTCGTGCCCCGTCGTGCCCGTCCCCCGCCACCACCGCCCAGAGCCCACTGAACGTCTCCGCCAGCCGCACCACGCCCCGGTCCACCACCACCGGACGGATCGGCGCCGGATGCGCCTCCAGGTTGCGCCAGGCGGCATTGTCCACCGCCTCCACCGTCAGCCCCGTGGCCTTCAGCGTGGACTCGGGCAGGTAGCGCACGTACTGCGGATCCTCCAGCACGTAGAAGATCTCGAGCCCCGCGGGGCCCTCACGGTGCAGCGCGCCCACCGCCTGCGACTCGAAGCCCGCGGGCCGTAGCACCGGCCGCAGTTGGCGCTCCAGGGCCGCCGCGTCCTCGCTCACCCCCGAGCTCAGTCCGCCGAGCTGCGCGGCCAGCTTCTCCACATGCTCCGCCAGCCACCGCTTCCCTCCCTGATAGGCCGAGTAGAGCGAGCCCACGTTCACCCGCGCCACCTCGCCACTGGCCAGCTTCACCAGCACGTCCCGCCCCTGCAGGCGGAACTTCACTCCCGCGCGCCGCAGCGCCGCCGCCAGCGCCGCGTTGAACTCGGGGCGCAGCACCTGCTCCTCCGCGGGGACAAGCACGGGCAGTTCCACCGCCTCCAGCTCCTCCTTCAGGAGCCTCGCCTCCGCGTCGAACGGATCCCTGGCGAGCACGTCCTTCACGTACTGCTCAGCTCGCCCCTTCTCGCCCCGGCGCAGCGCGAGCACCGCCAACACCTTGATGGCCTCGGGATCTCCAGGGCTGAGGACCAGCGCCTCGCGCAGCACCTCCTCCGCATCCCCGTTCCGCTCCAGCCCAAGCAGCGCCCGCGCCAACCCCAGCCGGACCTGCAGATCCTTCGGGAAGTCCCGCCGCAGGCGCTCCAGCAGGGGCAGCGCCTCGCGCTCCGCCTCCGCGTTCACCAGCGCATGCGCCACCGTCAGCCACAACGTGGGCCCCGTACTGCCGGACGCCGCGTCACGCAGCGTGGCCAGCTCCGAGTCGCTCAAGGCCTCGCCCGCCTCCACCTTGCGGCGAATGCTCTCCAGGTTGGCAGTCACAGCGCGACTCTAGTGGGTCAGCTCGTCAGTCCCAACCTTCTCCCCCTCGGGCTCGGGAGCCGCCGGGGAGGACTCGAACGAGTGCGCCGCAGACTGGGTGAGGAACTCATCCAACGCGCCCACGTCGATCGGCTTGCGGAACACGGCGTCCACCAGCGCCAGGCTGGCCCGGTTCTGCCCCCGCACGTCCATGCCCGTCACGATCGCCAGCAGCGCCTGCGGCGTGCGCTTGCGCAGCTCGCGCGCCAGCTCCCACCCGGACGTGTCCGGCATCAGCGCGTCCAGCAGCGCCGCGTCGTAGCGGCGCCGCTCCCACAACTGCAGCGCCACCTCCGCGCTCTGGGCCACCTGCACGTCATAGCCCTCGTCGCCGAGCACCTCCGCCAACATCCGCGCGTTGTCCATGTCGTCGTCCACCACCAGCACGCGGCGCGTCTGCTGGAAGCGGCGCGGGCCCGTCAGGTGCGCCTCGGCCTGGGCCGCCTCCAGCTCCTGCACCGCACGCACGCGCGGCAACCGCACCACGAAGGCCCCCCCCTTCCCGCTCTGCGCGTTCTCCACCGTCAGCTCGCCGCCCCAGCGCTGCACCTGGGCTCGCAACACCGCGAGCTGCAGCGCGGCCTGGGGCGCTGCCGCATCCCGGTTGAGCGGATCGAACATCCGGGACAGCTCCTCCACCGCGTACGGCGGTCCCTCGTCCTGGATGCGCAGGGAGATCCAATCCGTTCCATCGGCCTGGGTCGTCAGGTCCAACCTCCCGCCCTGCTCCATCCGGTCCTTCGCCGCCAGCAGCAGGCTCACCACCAGCTCGCGCAGGAACCCCGCATCGGCCCTCACCGCGCCCGGAGCTCCCAGGTGCAGATCCACCACGACTGGGTGGGCTCCTCGCTCCATCTCGCCCCGCGTCAGCTCCAGCGCCTCGCGCACCACGGTGTCGAGCGGCACCTCCGTGAGCACCTCCTCGGTGCGCTGCACGTTGAACTCCTGCAGCCGGGCCACCAGGTCACCAATCTGCCCCACCGTCCGATCCAGCGCGTCCAGGTGCTCGGGCTTGAACTCGCGGCGCAGCAGGGTGATGCGCAGGCGCAGCACGTTGAGCGAGTTGTTGAGCGCGTGCGCCGCCCCGCTCGCCAGCTGCCCCAGCGCCTGCGCCCGGGTGCGCTGCAAGAGCCGCCCCTGCAGCCGGCGCAGCTCGTCGTGGGCGCTCACCAGCTCCTTCGTCTTCGTCGCCGCCTCGGTCCTATCGGTGATGGTCTGGATGACGCCGGCCAGCTCGCCGCCCTCCTCCCAGATGGGCGTGGCGCTCATCTCCAGCGAGGCCTCGCCGCCGCCGGGGCGCTCCACCACCATCATCACCCCGCGCACGGGCGCGCGCTCCTTGATGGCGCGCATGAAGGGCATGTCCGTCACGCGGAAGGGATCTCCCGAGGGGTGGTGCGCATGAACCTGGGCCAGCACCGGCGCCAGCGAGGTGACCGCCCTGGCGCCCACCACCGAGCGCATGGGCACGCCGATGAGGCGGCTGACGGGCGGCGTGGCGAAGGAGACGCTCCCATCCTCCTCGGCCAGCACGATGCCCACGTCCATGTGGTAGAGGATGGACTCCATCACCGCGGCCTCGCGGAAGCGCACCTCCTCCGTCCTCAGCACGCGCGCATACGAGGCCTGGGCCGAGGCGTTCGCCTCTCCCACCAGCTCGGTGATGAACTCGGCCACCTCGGGCTCCAGCTCGCCGCCATGCCGGCGGGAGTAGACGCGCAGCAGCACCTCCTCGAGCGCCTTGAACTCGCGAACCAGATCCTCGGGCTCGAAGCGCTGGTCGTACCGGAAGGCCCCGTGCGGCCGCACCACCTCGGGCCAGAGGCGCAGCACGTCGTCGGGCCGATCGGTGAGCAGGCGGGCCAGCTCGTCCAGCAGCCGGCGCAGCGGGGCGCGCAAGTCCCGCCCTGGCAGATCCAGCTCGTACAGCTCCTCCCGAAGGCGCTTGGCCCACAGGCGCGCGAGCCGCTCCCGTTCCTCTTGGACCAGCCCGGCCAGGGCCTCGATGGTCTCGTTGGGCTTCACGTCAGGCCAGGAAGGTGGGCACGGCAAGCAGCCATGGCCAGCCTGTGCAGGCAGGCAGTCGAGCCGCTCGCATCCCACTGCCTACGAAGAGCCCTGGGGCTCCTTAACGTGAGCGTCAGGGATGCCTGCCAACGGACGAGACAAGAACGGGCTCGAGACGCTCACCCTGTCGGATTCAGCCATGGCTCAGCTCTATCGCGGCGAGCTGGGCCGTTCCGACAAGTGGCGCACGCGCCTGGACACCACCACCAACTGGGCGCTGACGACGACGGCGGCGGTGATCTCGTTCGGCTTCGCCAACCCGAGCAGCCCGCACGTGACGTTCCTGGTGGGCATCTGGATGGTGATCTCATTCCTGCTCATCGAGGCCCGGCGCTACCGCTACTACGACTTGTGGAACCGGCGGGTGCGGCTGCTGGAGGACGGGTACTGGGCGCCCATCCTCCGCCACGAGCCGGTGGATCCGGACGCCCTGCGCGAGCTGGCCGCGGAGATGTCGCGGCCGCAAATCCACCTGTCGCTGTTCTCGGCCATCTCCACGCGCCTCAACCGCGCCTATGGCCCCATCCTCATCGTCCTGCTGCTGAGCTGGTTCGTGAAGGTGTACAGCCACCCGGTGCCCGCGGGCTCCTTCCACGAGTTCGTCGAGCGCGCCCACGTAGGCCCAGTGTCCGGCAGCGTCATCATGGGCGTGGTGGCGGTGGTATCGCTGCTGGCCGCCTACCTGTTCATCTCCTCATACTTCGTGCGCGCGCCCTTGGGCGAGCTCCGGCCCCGGCAGCGCAGCCGGCGCTACACCTTGCTGGAGTCCTTCTACCGGCCCTATGCCGTGCGCCGGCCTCGCAGCGCGCGCCGGGCCCCAGCGCCGCCCCCGCCTTCCGAGCCGCCGCTGTTCAAGCCTCCGGCGCACTGAGGCCGCCTCGCCCTGCCGAGCATGTAGTCCAGGCGACGAAGCAGCCCCCGGGTTGGACCCCGGCGCGAGGGGACCTTGTGGCTCCCATCAGTCCCAGCGCGAGGGTGGACGTTTCCTCCTTCCGAGCCCCGGTTTTTTGTGGCTTGAATCCCTGCCCATGGCGAACCGCACTGTCACGATCATCAATGGCGACGGAATTGGCCCCGAGGTGATGGCGGCCACCCTCCGGGTCCTCGAGGCCCTCAAGCTGCCGCTCGAGTTCGAGCACAAGGACGCAGGCGCCGAAGTCATCGCCAAGTACGGCACCAACCTGCCGCACGAGACGGTGGAGGCGGTGCTGCGCAGCGGCGTGGCGCTCAAGGGCCCCACCGGCACCGTGGTGGGCGGCGGCATGCCGTCAGCGAACGTGGGCCTGCGCAAGCGGTTGGACCTGTACTCCTCGCTGCGCCCGGTCAAGAGCGTGCCCAACGTGAAGACGCGCTACGAGAACGTGGAGCTCGTGGTCGTGCGCGAGAACACCGAGAGCCTCTACGCCGGCCTGGAGCACATCATCGTCCCGGGCGTCGTCGAGTCGCTGAAGATCATCACCGAGAAGGCCTCCACGCGGATTGCCCGCTTCGCCTTCGAGTACGCCAAGAAGAACGGCCGCAAGAAGGTGACCTCGGTCCACAAGGCCAACATCATGAAGCTGTCGGACGGCCTCTTCCTGGACTGCACGCGCAAGGTGGGCCGCGAGTTCCCGGAGATCCAGTACGAGGAGGTCATCATCGACAACTTCTGCATGCAGCTGGTGAAGGACCCCACGCGCTACGACGTGCTGGTGATGGAGAACCTCTACGGCGACATCGTCAGCGACTTGTGCGCGGGCCTGGTGGGCGGGCTGGGCGTGGTGCCGGGCGCCAACATCGGCGAGCGCACCGCGGTGTTCGAGGCGGTGCACGGCACGGCGCCGGACATCGCCGGCAAGGGCATCGCCAACCCCACGGCGCTGATGATGTCGGCGGTGATGATGCTGGACTGGCTGGGCATGCGCGACGAGTCCAAGCGCATGGAGAACGCCATCCAGAAGGTCTACACTGAGGGCAAGGTGCGCACCGGTGACTTAGGTGGCAGCGCCAACACCCGCGAGTTCACCGACGCCATCATCGCCGCGCTCTAGAAATGGCTGTCCCCTCCTTCAAGAACCTGCGGGATGCATGGCACCGGGCCCGCCAGCGCTGGTGGGTGCGCTGGGGCGTGGACCTGGCCGTGGCCGCCGTGCTCTTCCTGGCCATCATGGCCTGGCAGACCCGGCACCTGCCGAGCGCGGGCACGCTCGCGCCGGACTTCCAGCTCCGCACGCTCTCGGGGGAGCAGATCCGCCTGTCGGAGCTGCGCGGCAAGCCGGTGGTGCTCGAGTTCTGGGCGCCCTGGTGCACGGTGTGCAAGGCCGAGACCTCCACGCTCTCCGCCGTGCGGCGCTTCGTGGGCGACCGGGCGCACGTGCTCACCGTGGCCGTGGACTACCAGAACGAGGCTGACGTGCGGCGCTTCGTCCAGGAGCAGGGCGTGGACTATCCGGTGGTGCTCGGGGAGAACGCGCTCACGCGCTCGCTGCACATCGACAGCTTCCCCACCACCTTCATCCTCTCGCCTGACGGCCACATCGAGCACGCCACCGTGGGCTACACCACGCGGCTCGGGCTGCTGTGGCGGCTGTGGCGCGCCTCCTGAGCAGCCAGCCTGTCGTCCCTCACGGCGGGCGGGGGGCACGCTTTTGCCACGTGCGTTGGGAATCGCGATCGTGCTTTCTTGCCCTCGGCGGTTGGAGCCCTGAGAGGTGATGGACGATGCGCGCGGTGGTGTTCGAGCACGATGAGGACGCAGGCGTGGCCCAGCTCGGGCCGGCGCTGCAGCAGGCCGGCTTCACGCTCGTGAGGCGCTTCCGGACGGCTCGCCGCGAGGACGTGGACGCCGAGCTGGTGGTGGTGATGGGCGGCCACATGGGCGTCTACGAGGCGGACCAGCACCCCTTCCTGCGCGAGGAGATCGCCCTGCTCTCCGAGCGGCTCGCCAACGAGCGGCCCTGCCTGGGCATCTGCCTGGGCGCCCAGATGCTGGCGGCCGCCGCGGGCGCGGAGGTGTTCCTCGGCAAGAACGGCTTCGAGGTGGGCGCCCTCCCCGTGCGCTGGACGCAGGAGGGGCTGAAGGATCCGGTGATTGCCGGCGTGCGCCCCAAGACGGTGATGGCGCACTGGCACCAGGACACCTTCACGCCCGTGCCCGGAGCCACGCTGCTGGCGTCCACGGACCGGTACACGCAGCAGGCGTTCCGGCTCGGCAAGTCCTACGGCTTCCAGTTCCACATGGAGCTGAGCGCCGAGGACCTGGATCGCTGGCTCGCCCAGTGGGGCGACTCGGAGGGCTTGAAGGGCAAGAACGTGCAGGAGCTGCGCGCCCAGGTTCCCAAGCTGAAGGCCGCCGAGGCGGAGCTCACCGAGCTGCAGCACCGCCTCGCGAACCACTTCGCCAAGGCGGTCCGCTGAAAGGAGCCGGAG
>NZ_JBJMQP010000073.1:0-1854 GCF_045802625.1 Hyalangium sp.
CAGGCGTCGAACTCCAGGTTCTCCGCCTCCCTCGCCGCCGGCCCCGCCTGGGCGGCCGCCGCGAGATAGCCCATTGCATCGATCTGCACCGCGCGGCAGTCTCGCAGGAAAGCCGGTCGGCGGCACCGGAAACTGCACCGTCGAGGCGCCGGATCGGATACAAGGTGCGTGATGGCATTCATGAAGCCGCTCGTGCCGGAGTACGACCCGCTCGAATGGGCGCAGAAGCCATTCGCCGAGCGCGCTCGGATGGCGTGCGAGACCTACGCGGTCCAGGGTTGGGGCTCTCCCTCCGCGGTCTACCTGTTCTACGGCCTGAAGCTCGTCCTGTATGTCGGTGGCTGGTGGCTGTTCTGCAGCTTCACGCGCGGGATGGGCGACCTCGGGACGATCGACTCGTGGGGCTTCAGCGTCGTCGCCTTCGAGAAGGCTGTGCTGTGGAGCCTCCTGTTCGAGGGTCTCGGCCTCGGGTGCGGATCGGGACCGCTCACCGCGCGTTACGTACCGCCGTTCACCGCCTTCCTGCACTTCCTGCGGCCGGGCACGATCAAGCGCCCGTTCGATGCGCGACTGCCGGTACTCGGCGGGTACCGGCGCACGTGGCTGGACGTCGGGCTCTACGCGGCAGCGCAGGTGCTGCTGCTGAGCGCGCTGGTGAGCGGGACTCCCGCACGGGGGCTGCTGCTCGCCATCTCGCTGCTCTACCTCGTCCTCGCCCTCGCCGACAAGACGATCTTCCTCAGTGCGCGCGGCGAGCACTACTGGACGGCGCTTACGCTGTTCGCGCTGTTCTCGCACTGGCTCCCGGGTGCGAAGGCGCTTTGGATCGCGCTGTGGTTCTGGGCCGGGTTCTCCAAGCTCACCCCGCACTTCACCTCGGTGATCTGCGTGATGAACAGCAATGCGCCGTTCACCGCGCCGATCGCGCGGGTGCGGCGGCGCTTCTACCGCAACTTCCCCGACGATCTTCGCCCGGGGCGGTTCGCCGACATCGCGCACGGTGGGGCAGCCCTGGAGTTCGGCATCCCGATCGTGATGCTCGTCGCCCACGGCGGCACGCTGACCAAGGTGGGCCTGGCGATGATGGTGTTCCTGCACTGCTTCATCTCCGCCCAGGTGCCGGCCGGCGTGCCTCTGGAATGGAACGTGATGATGATCTACGGCGGCTTCTTCCTCTTCTCTCGCCACGCCCACACCACGATCTTCGACATGCCGCCGGCCTGCGGCGTGTTCCTGGCCGTGATGCTCGTGGCGATCCCCCTGCTCGGGAACCTGTTCCCGAAGCGCATCTCGTTCCTCATGGCGATGCGGTACTACGCCGGGAACTGGCCCTACAGCGTGTGGTTGTTCCGGGGCGAGAGCTACCGCAAGCTGGACGCGATCAAGAAGGCGGCGGCGTGGGTGCCCGACCAGCTGGCGCGCTTCTACGACCGCCCGACGGCGGTGGCCGTCGCGAGCCGGACGGTCGGCTGGCGGCTGATGCACCTCCAGGGCCGCGCGATGGGGGACCTCGTGCCGATGGCGGTGGACCGCTTCGAGGACTACACGTGGGTCGACGGCGAGCTCGTCTGCGGCATGATCCTCGGCTACAACTTCGGCGATGGCCACCTGCACGACGAGGAGCTGCTGGCGGCAATCCAGGAGGAGTGCGGTTTCGAGGATGGCGAGTTGCGCGTGATGATGGTCGAGGCGCAGCCGTTCGGCCGCCACACCTGCAACTACCGCGTGCACGACGCCTGCACCGGTCTGATGGCCGAGGGGGAGCTCGACGTCCGCGTCCTCCAGAGCCGGCAGGCGTGGGAGCGCTCGAGCGTCGACGGCCGGGCCGGCCTCGCCGCGGTCGACGTCACCCAC
>NZ_JBJMQP010000074.1:0-28563 GCF_045802625.1 Hyalangium sp.
GCAGGAGCGCTGAGCCCGAGCGAGCCGGGCCTTCGCTCCCGTCGAGGCGCTACGCCACCCGGGCCTTCATGCTGAGGGGCTGAAGTTGCCCCACCAAGGCCCCGGCCAGTTTCTGCGCCTGGGCTGGCGGGATGTTCTTGAACGGGCTGGGAGTCAGTGGATCCCAAGCAGTGGGGATCCAGTGCCCGCTCCCCACTGGTGGGGACCTGAGGTCCACTCCCTGATTGGGAGTCAGTTAAAAACGAGGTCTGCTCCCCACCAGTGGGGAGCGAAGCCTCCTTCCCCATCCTCCACCGTCTCGTCTCGTGGACTCTCAAGCCCACGAGCTCGGACGGTGGCCCGATGCCCCGTCTTCGCAAGTGTCTGTTTTCTCAGCAGTCCAGGCCCTGGCCCGCCCTCTGCAATCTGCTGGGGCACGGCCGGCTGGTTCAGCGGCCTCCGCTCGCACGGTCAAGCGGCGGGGGGATGCCTGGCGGTGTCCCCGGTTTGGAGTGACAGATGTTCAAGTGGAAGTTCAAGCAGGAGAAGAACGGAGTCAGCAGTCTGGATCTGGAGGGCATGACGCTGGAGCAGGCGCGCGACGGCCTGCTCCAGCTCATGGCGGATGAGAGCACCAATCATCACCGCATGGGGCAGATCTACAACTACGTGGTGAAGAAGGAGCTGGCCCAGGCCGCGGGGTTCAAGGACGCCCGGGACTACTTCAGCCAGAAGCTGAAGGACATGTCTCAGACGGCCCTCACCTTGTATGGGGCCGTGGCCGACGGCTTCTCCGAGGAGGTGGCGCGCAACTTCGGCGTCACCTGCCTCTACCTGCTGCTGACCTACAAGGAGGCCGCCGACATCAAGATCAACCACGAGGAGCCGGGCCCCACCCTCATCGAGGTGCCGGATGCCAAGGGCGTGGTCACCCCCAAGGTCTTCTCGGACTGCAGCGTGGATGAGATGCGCCGAGCCATCCAGCGCAAGCGCAAGCCCTCTTCCAGCAAGCCTTTGCCGGAGGAGGATCTGGTGCTGGCCGAGCAGGTGGAGCAGGAGGTGCTCAGCCGTTTCACCAAGGGGACCAAGGTGCGGGTGGAGGTGCGCAACGAGCAGGGCACGGCGGTGCTGGACTACAAGGGCATTCCGCTGCACGAGCGAAAGAAGTTGGGCGCGGCGCTGATGGCCCCGCTGCCCGGCGAGTCCACCCCGCCCGCCGCGCCTGAGGCGCCTGTCGCGCCTGAGGTGCCCGCCGTGCTCGCCGCGTCCGGAGTGAAGGAGGTAAAGGCCAAGCCCACGGCGTAAGGGTTGGTGTGAAAGAAGCGACGGCTCTCTCCCTGCAATGGGGGGAGGGCCGTGTCTTTCGAGGACACAGGCGTCCATGACACGGCGGGCTGTGCCGCCTCTCCACCGGCCCGGAGATGATTTCACGGTGTAGGGAACTCGAAGGAGAGATGTTCAAGGGCACCTGCTACGTGCCCTTCATTCTTCCCGGGCGGAAGCCTCCCCCCACCTCGGGGGCCACGAAGAACCCGTGACAAGGGCCCGCCCCCAACTGGTTGGGAGCGAAGCATTCTTCCTCGACGGAATTGGACGTCCGGCTCCCCCAAAGAGGAGTGCTCCCCTGGCATACCGGGGGACACCGGGGCCCTCAGGCCTCAGCCCCGGAGAGAGGGCTGGCCCGAGACAAGCACGTCCACCGCCTCCTCGAGCGAGGCGGCCTGGGCCTTCTCGCGCCAGCCGCCCCCGTCGCCACGCAGGGAGATGCTCCAGCGCGCTCCCCCGGCGGCGGGCGTCAGGCGCACGTGCTGCTCCTCCGTGCCGTCCTTCGCCTGCGAGTGCACCACCAGCGTGCCGCCCGGCTCCGCACGCACCTGCAGGTGCGCACGCCCGTGAGTGTCCAGCAGGGCCTTCAGCTTCTTCACCTCCACCGTCACCGGCGTGCTCGCGGGGCTCATCCGCATGCCTTTCGCAAGGAGTTCATCCGCAGCCCTCGCCTAGTCCTTGCGCGCGAAGCCCGAGAACTGGCTGAGCGGGATGTCGTGCACGCGGATCTTCTCGTCGAGGTTCCAGTTGGAGTCGAGCACCGTGACCATGTTGTCGTGCACGCCCACCACCACGCCGGTGTGGCCGTACTGGCCGATGTTCATCGAGAAGATGTCACCGGCGGCGGGCGAGCCGACGCGGTGGTAGCCGTGGCCACCCGAGGTGAGGAAGTCGACCATCTGGTTGCCGTTGACCGGGCCCAGGCCGTCGGCGCGGGGGAAGCCCGGTATGTGGGCGGCCACTGCCGCGAAGCCACTGCACTGGCCCGCGTACGAGCCCACCGGGTGCTCGCTCATCAACTGCTGCACCTCGGCCGAGCCGCTGGTGCTCGGCGGCGGCGTGCTCCCGGTGGAGCCTTGCAGCGCCTGGTTCATCGCCGCGCGCGTCATGGGCCCGAAGTAGCCCGTCTGCGGCACGCCATGGTCGGCCTGGAAGCGCTTGACGGCCGTCTCCGTCTGCGGGCCGAAGATGCCCGGGCCCGTCTGCACCTGCGCCTGCGTCAGGTAGCCCAGCTTGACCAGATCGTCCTGCAGTTGCTGCACGGCGGGCCCCGTGGAGCCCCGCTGCAAGTCCACAGCGGGCGCGCTCGCCGCGGGCTCGAAGCTGCTCTGGCTCGTGAACCCGACGCTGCGCGCCTTCGGAGTGCTGTCGGCTTGCTGCGGGAGTTTGCCCCCCGCGGGCTGCGTGTTCTGCGCGGGCGTGGACGATGGGACTGCCGAACGCTGCCTCGTGCTCTGGATGCTCATGTGCTGACCCGCTGAAGACTGGAGGGAACCTGTCCATCAGGCTGCCTGAATCACGTAAATGTTATCTGGCGGCAGCCCGGGCGAGTTGCGTGTCGGCATTTCCAGGGCGCGTGGCCACGAAAAAGCCAAGTAATCACGCCTTGTTGTATTGGATATGGCCGTGGGGGGTGCGGCGGATGGGGACGCCGGGGTCCAGAGGCTCGTGAGCCTACCCTGACCAATCCATTTGCTCAGAATGGTGAAACGGTACCGCTTCGTGATCGACATCGCCAGCCTGTGGCAGCCCCGGCGCGGCGGCCCACGCAGCGGTACGCCTCCGTCTTCCCGGTATGCTCCGGGCCGCATGTCACCGGAGCACCTCCGCCTCGTTGCCCTCTGCACGGCCGCCCTCGCGCTGGTGCTGGGAGCGCTGTACCTGCTGCGCTCCCGGCTGCGAGCGCGGCGGCGGCGCCAGCGTGAGGCGATCTGGCGCGAGCTGTGCCTGCGCCTCGAGCTGGTGCCCCAGCCCCGCAACCCGGAGGTAGCCGCGGGTCAGCTCCAGGGCACCGGCTTCAGCTTACGGGACACGGGCTCCGAGTGGCTCCTGGAGCTGCCGCTCGCCCAGCCGCTGCTGCCTCCCCGAGTGGTCCTGCTCTCCCCGAAGGCGCGGAGCCTCCGGCCTTCCTTCCGGGTGCGCCCGCTCCGGTGGGGCTCGGGACTCAAGCCCCCGGTGGCGCCGGTCTGGTCCCGGGACAGAGCCCTGGCTCCCGGCAAGGTTCGAGCCTCCCAGCCCTTCCTCGAGGAGGCCGAGCGCGCGGCCCAGGCCCACCCGCCGCTTCGCGTGGAGCCCCGCTGGCTCGTCCACGCCCTGCGCTCGGGGGCCGCGCTCTCCGTGAGCGAGGTCCGCGACGCGGTGCGAGCCCTCGAGGCCACCGCGCAGCGCTGGCTCGCGGTGGTGACGGAGCACGGGCTCCCCGAGGTGAAGGATCTGCCCAGGCCCCTCTCGGTGCTTCGGGAGGTGCTGGCGCAGTGGCCTTTCGGAAAGTGGCTGCTGCTCACCTACGCGGGGCTGCTGCTCACGGTGGGCGCACTGTTCCAGATCGGCCGAGGGCTCTTCTTCGCGCTGCTGGTGGGGAGCCTCCTCATCGGCCAGGCCATCGTCCGCAAGAAGCGCTACGGCTTCAGGGGAGCCCTGCTGGGCGCGCTGGCGCTGGCGTGCATCTTCGGCGCCCCGTGGATCTGGGCTCGCAGCCTGGAGAGCCGAAGCACCACGCCCACCGTCATCTCGGTGCGAGACGCCGCCCAGCTCTCCCACCGGAGCGCGGATTTCCTCCGCTTCCATGACGCCGTGGTTCGCAAGGATCTGGCCGCGCCGGGTGCGCGAGGGTTCTTCCCCGTCGTCTCCAGGAGCTGGGGGCCCAACGAGCTGGTCACCGTCATCGCCGTCCGGCCTCCTCCGGAGGAGCAGGCCGAGGGCCCGTTGGCAGGCGTCGCGGTGAAGGCCAACGGAGGCACTGTCTCGGCGGCCATCGAGGTGGCACTGAAGCACCAGTTCTCCCTCCACTCCCACGTCCGCTTCGTGGACTTCTCCTCTCGCCCGGAGACGCTGACGGCCTGGAGGAAGAGTCAAGCGATCTTCCTCGGGGCCTTCCCGGCGCTGGCGTGGATCGGCTGGGTGCTCTGGCTGTGGAGGCGGGAGCTCCGCGGGCGCGAGCGCGCGCTGGAGGGGCTCGAGGCGAGTGGTGAGCGCAGGCATGAAGCGGCCTGAGGGCCGTCAGCGCCCCAGCACCACGGCGCGCAGCCAGCGTCCCCAGGCGCCCAGGCCCGGCTCCACCTGCACCAGCGTCCAGCGCAGCCGGCGGAGCTGGCGCCGGCTCTTCGCCTCCGGCATCAGCGCGTTGAGCAGGGCCAGCGCCTCCGCCTGATGCCGCTCGCGGGAGAGCTGCAGCGCGAGATCCCGCTTCACCTCGAAGAGCGTGGGATCGAGCGCCAGCGTCTCCTGCAGCAGGGTGATGGCGCCTCGGCGCTCGTGCTTGCGACGGAAGTGGAGCCGGCCTCGAAGCAGCGTCTTCACGGCGTCCATGCGGAGCCCCTTCGAGGCGTTGAGCTGGGCCAGCTGCTGCCACAGCTTCACCTGAAGGGGGAACGTGTCCGCCGCCTGCGAGTAGACGGCCAGCGCCTTGTCGGCGAAGCCCTTGTCCAGGTGCCCCTGGGCAGCGGCCTGGAAGCTCTGGAGCGCCGCCTCGGGCTGCTTCGCTCGAGCCAGCAGCGGCGCCAGCTTGCCGTGGATCACCGGATCCTTGGGCTCGAGCTCCAGCGCCTTCCTGTACCCGGAGATGGCCTTCTTGAGCCGCCCCTTCGAGCGCGCGCGATCGGCCTCGGCGATGATCTCCGAACGCGTCTGAGGCGCTTTCCCTCGGAAGAGCATGGCGGGCCCATCCTACTCCCGCCCGCGGCGGCGGGGTACGAGTTGCCACGCGAGCGTTATTTTGCAACGCGCTCCCGAGCACTCCCCGGCAGTGGGGGCTGGATGATTTGGCGGAGCTAGGGCAGTTTTGTCTGGACCCATGACTGTCCTGCGCCACGCCTTTGCCCTGCATGCCCTCCGCGAGCTCGGCCGATTCACCTCGGTCTTCACGCGCGAGCGGGAGGGCGCCTCCCTGGAGGTGGGCCTGCGGAGCCTCCGCGAGGCGTGCCTGGCCACGCTCGGCATGGAGTTCGAGACGCTCACGCGCTTTGACGCCAAGTCAGTCGTCGGCCTGTTCGCCACCCCGGAGCAGGCGCGAGTCCTCGCCCGCCTGGTGGACGAGCGGGCGCGGCTGATGGTGCGGCATGGGCAGCTCACGGCGGGGCTGGAGGACAGCGTCTACGCAGGGCAGCTCCTGGCCTGCTCGCGCCAACGCTTTGGGACGCCGAGAGACGCCCGGGCCGCGGAGCTGCTCCAGCGCGAGGTGGGCGAGCCGCCCGCACTGCTGTGAGCCCCCGGCGCCTCCGGGCTACCAATCAATCGGCCTCCGGTCGCGGAAGAACCGGCCCGTAGGCCCCTCGGGAGGCAGCATCGCCGCCCAGACGATGGTGTCGGCGCCCTCCTCCGCCCCGAGCGGAGCGCTGGAGCCGCCCATGCGAGTGCGGACCCAGCCCGGGCACACGGCGTTCACCAGCACGTGCCGCTCCTGGAGCTCCTCGGCCAGCCGGCGCGTGAGCGCGTTGAGCGCCACCTTGGAGATGCGGTACGCCGAGCGAGGCCAGCCCTTGCGCGCGTACTGCCCGCTGCGCACGTCCTCGATGAACTCGCGCACCAGCGCGGCCAGCACCTCCTTCGAGGGCGGAGGATCGAACCGCTGCCGAAGCTCCCGAGCCAGCCCCGCGAGCTCCCCCGCGCCGCTGGACACCATGACGAGCCGGCCGTGGGGCTCGAGCAACGGCGCCAGCCGCTCGGTGACGTGCCAGGCGCCGAAGAAGTTGATCGCCTGGGTCTGCTCGGCCACGCGAGCATCGAAGCCGTCCATGGTGATGGCGGCGTTGTTCACCAGCGCCGAGAGCCGCTGCCCCTTGCGCTCGAGCGCCGAGCCCAGCGCGTCGATGCTCTCCTGGGAGGCCACATCCAGGGGCTCGAAGGCCACGTCCAACCCCTCGGAGCGGAGCGTGGCGGCGGCCTGCTGGCCGAGCGTGGAATCCCTGGCGGTGAGCAGCACGCGCGAGCCCGCGCGGGCCAGCTGCCGGCACACCTCGAATCCGATCCCTCGATTGCCCCCAGTGACGAGGACGGTTCCCTTCTCCTTCGGCATGTCTCTCCTCCCCCAACGGAGCGCTCCCCCTTATTAGGAGGCCCGAGCTTCCGCCGCAGGGACATCGCAAAGCGTGTTCCCAGCAGAGGAGGCCTTAGACAGGAACATTGTTCCTTTTGCGGCGTGAATAAATTTTGCAGCTTTCACAAGCCTTGCTTGTTTTGCTGTTTTCCCCGAATCCGAGAGACATTACCGGGGGGCGGCAATGCGAGAGGCCGTGCGGATGCCCCCGAGCGCTGTAGCCAGGGTGCTCTGCCCGGGGAAGACGGAATCCCCCACGAGCCACAGCCCATCCAGCACAGGGCGCGGGCCCAGCTCGCGGTACTGGCGCAATCCCGCGCGGCGAGGCACTCCGCCCACGGCGCCCGCCTCGCGGCGAGTGAAGCGCTCGAAGGTGCGAGGCGAGGCCGTCAGCTCGTGCCGCACCTCCTGGCACCACTCGGGAGCCAGCCGCGCCAGGCCCTCGCGCATCCGGGACTGAATGTCCGCGATGTATCGGGCCTGGGCCTCACCGGACTGCCCGGCGAGCCGGCGCAGCGGCACATGGGTGGAGATGGTGAGCGTGCGATGGCCCACGGGCGCGCGGCCCATGTCCGCCTCGCCGCTGATGGAGACGAACAGGTGGTTGCCCTCCACGAGCGGAGCGGACTCGTCCTGGACGAGCTCCAGGTGAGAGGCCTTGGCCAGTGCCGTCTCGGGAGCCCGAGCCACGCGGTAGAGCATGACGGCGCCCCACCCTTCCTCCACGCGCTCGGACAGCTCGGCGAGCCTGGGCAGGCGTTCGGGAGGAAGCCCCAGCAGGCGCATCACCCCCCGAGGCAGCACATTGGCGGCCACGTGCCGGGCGAGCAGCTCTCCGCGGCGAGTCACCACGCGCCAGCCGCCAGCCTCGGGGGCCAGGGACTTCACGCGGTTGGCGAGCAGCACCTGTCCACCGCAGCGGGTAATGGCCTGCACGAGCGCCTCCGCGAGCCGGCCAATGCCACCGCGCACATGGCCCGTGCCGCGCCAGTAGTAGTCCATGGCGGCGAGCGCGAAGGGAGCCTCGGCCTCGGCGGCGCTGCACTGGACGGTGATCTGGCACAGCGCATCCAGGTACGTGCGCAGCGGGGCGAAGCGCTGGAGCCCGAAGTGCTCGAGCACCCGCTCCAGGGGACGGCCCACCCAGCGCAGCAGGGGTACGTAGCGAGACACGCGGGTGGCGTGGCGCACGAGTGCCCGGAGATCCAGCGGAGGCAGCAGCGCGGGATCCTCGAAGAGGGTCCACAGGGCCTCGGCCACCTGGCGCTGGAGGGAGAAGAAGTCGCGCACGCCGCGGACAGGGGCCCCCGGCAGACAGGTGAGCTGCTCCAGGAAGCGCTCGCGATCGCGGTGGACGGAGAGCCGCAGCGAGGGCGTGCGCAGCTCCACGAGCGGATCGATCCAGTCCACCTCCACATCGAGCCCGTACCGCCGCACCCACTGCCCAAAGAGCTGCGGCTCGGCGAGCCCGGAGAACAGGGTGGCGCCGGCCTCGAACGCGTAGCCATCCCGGCGGAAGGTGCTGGCACAGCCGCCGGGATAGTTGAGCGACTCGCACAGCGCCACGCGGGCGCCGCGCTGGGCCAGTTCGGGCGCCGTGGCGAGCCCACCGAAGCCCGCGCCCACCACGACCGCGTCGTACCAGGGCTCCGCCATGCCTACGCCGTGCGAAGCGTGACGATCGTCACCTCGGGAGGAACGCCGATCCGGAACGGGAGCCAGTGCCCCGTGCCGCCCGAGACATACAGGTGACTGTCCTTCTGCCGGTAGCGGCCGAGCATGAACTCGAAGACGAACCCGAACACGGGGATGCCCAGCACGGCGACCTGCCCCCCGTGCGTATGCCCCGAGAGCGTGAGGCAGGCCCCGCGCTCGGCGGCGTACGGGAAGAAGGACGGGTGGTGAGCCAGACACAGCACGGTCTCACCGGGAGAGACACCTTGGAAGGCCACCTCCGCGGACTGGCGCATGCGCTCGGCTCTCGCGAAGGGAGTGCGAGTCCCCATCGGATAGTCGACGCCGACCACGCGCAGGCGCTCGCCGGAGTGCTCGAGCACGAGCGCCTCATCCACGAGCAGCCGCACGGGCGCGCCGCGCTTCGAGAGGGCCTCATACCCAGCGAGGATGGGCTCCAGGCCGCGCCAGTGCTCGTGGTTGCCGAGGATGGCGATCATCCCATGAGGCGCCCGGCACGCCTCGAGCGCCGCCATGGTCTCGTCGATCTGCTCCAGGTCATCGACGAGATCGCCCGTCATGACCTGGAGGTGGACGCCCGCATCGTTCATGGCCTGCACGGCGGAGCGGACATACTCGGGGCTGATGAAGGGGCCCACGTGGATGTCGGTGATCTGGCCAATCCGGAAGCCCTCCAGGGCGGCGGGGAGGCCGCGCACGCGGACCTCCTGCTCGCGGACCACGAAGCCCGAGCTGCCACTGGCCACGCCCGCGGTGGCGGTGCCCACGGCGACGAGAGGCACCGCGCGCCCCGCGTTCACGAGCAGGCTCCTACGCTCCAGGTTCACGAGCCCCATCGCCTCGCCCGGAGCGACACCGGAGCGCCTCCCCTTCCACCACCGGCTGATCGCGAAGGGAGCCCCGAACACCACGCCCATCAGCACGGCGACGGACCACACGGCGGAGAACATCTTCAAGGGCGCACCCACCACGGGGATCTGCCCATGCAGCCCGAGCCCGAGCGCCAGGGGCAGGCCCCAGGCCAAGAGGGACAGCGCCACCAGCCCAATGAAGGTCCACCGGCGCCACCCGCTCGCGGAGGCGGGCCACAGCCGCCGCAGAACGACATAGGCGAGCAGGTTCAGCACCAGGATGAAGAAGAGTCTGGCGATCAGCATCGCGCGCTCAGCCCAGGAACTTGGTCATGCGGCCCTGGGCCACGAGGACACCATCATTCTCGCGGCGCAGATCCACCTGGACGAAGGCCAGGGTGCGCCCGGACTTGAGCACGGAGGCCTCCACGAGCACGGTGGAGCCGCCCGGAGCCGGAGAGCACCAGGACACATTGAGGTCCGTGGAGACGCCGGGGCGCTGATCGCGATCGGCGGACATGATGGCGAGCGTGCCCACCACATCCACCAGGGTGGCCACCGCGCCGCCGTGCAGGGCGCCGAGGGGGTTCTGCACGGCCTCACTCACGGGGAGCCGGACGCGGGCCTTGCCGCCTGCGGCCTCCAACACCTCGAGGCCTGTCAACGAGCGGTCATAACCGATCTTCCCGACCCAGCTCAGCCGCTCCTTCAGCTTGTCATCCATGGGCCCCCACCATAATCGGCGCGCGGGAGGGATGCTCTGCCAACCTGGACGCGGCCCATGTGGGAGGGAAACGCCCGGGAGGCAGAAACCCGGCAGGGCGTGGAGCATCCCTGGCGCGGAGGAAACACCAAATGGATCTGGGTCTCACGGGGAAGACAGCGCTGATCACGGGCTCGACGGCGGGCATCGGCTTCGCCACGGCGGTGGGGCTGGCGCGCGAGGGAGCGCATGTCATCTTGAGTCCATACAGCTCGGTGGAGGCGTAGTAGTTCTGGTCTCCGCCATAGCCCCCGATGACGAGCACCTGGCCCGAGGCCAGCATCGTCGCTGCGAAGATATCCCTGGGAGAGGCCATCGCGCTGGCGCTCGTCCAGGTACCGCTCTGCGGATCGTAGATCTCCGAGCTGGCCAGGCGGGTCCCACTGCCGAATCCTCCCGCTACCAGGACCTTGCCCGAGGTCAACGCCGCGACATGCTCCCCACGAGAGGCCTGGAGGCTCCCGGTGGCGGTCCAGGTTCCCGTCACGGGATCGTACAACTCGGCGGCGAACTTGCTGCTGAAGTCGCCCTGCCCGCCCACGATCAGCACCTTGCCCAGTTTTCCATCCGTCGCCGTCATCCCGCCTGGGGAGGCTCGCTCAGGCGGCGCGCTGGGACTTGCGCAGCAGCCGCTGGATGTATTCCCAGGCGAACGTGATCTCGCGGATGCGCTGCTCGGCCAGGGCGCGCAGGTGCGGGTTGAGCTCGGACACGGTGTCCAGGCGGCACTCGTCCACCCGGGCGTGGTAGGCGGCGCGGGCCTGCTCCAGGGTGCCGGGCTTCTCGAAGCCGAGCAGCCTCCAGAAGACCTGGGCCTGGGACACCTGGAGATCCGTGGAGAACTCCTTGATCCGAGGGCGCTCGGCGAGCGGAGGCAGCTGGCTGACCGGAGGAAGCGCAGGCCGCCGCGAGCGATCCATCCGCCCTCGCGGGTTGGCCGCGTTCGCTCCACCGATCAGGGACTGCACCATCAGCAGGAAGGGCCCGACGCGCAGCTCATCCTCCGCGGTGAGCACGGTGGGCTGAGAGACGAGCTCCCCGTTGAGCCACGTCCCGTTGGTGGAGCCCTCGTCGATGACGATCGCCCCGCCCTCGATGGCGATCAGCCGGCAGTGCACGCCGGACACCGTGTCGTCCCGGAGGACGAGCTGACACTTCTTCGAGCGGCCCACGAAAATCTCTCGCTGGGACAGCGTTCCCTTCGTCGAGACACCGCTCCCACTCAACACCACCGAAAAGGTGAACACGTTGACTCCAAGCTCTCCTGCCCGGGGGTACAGGCAGGATGGATCCCCCTGCGGCCAGTCACACAGCACGTGGCATGCCAACTGCTTCGAGGGGAAGCACTCCTGTTTTTTCAAGATATTGGACAGGCTCCTTCACGTCTGACAGGCAGAGACAGCTCCAACCTGTCAGAATTGACGTCAGCACTGACAGGCAGCACCGAGTACCCGGAGGCTCCATGACGAGCGGCGGCGATGAACCGAAGGCAGGGCAGCCGGAGACGGTGCCGAGGTTCGGGGAGGACCCGGTGACAGGCCCTTCGCTGGAGCGAACCGAGCTCATCCCGCTGTCCGAGGCGATCCAGCCTCCTCCGGCGAGCCATGCCATTACACGCCGGGAGCGAATCCGGCGAGAGCCCTCGTCGCCTCAGCCCGAGCACCCCTACCGCGAGCCCAAGGCGCTGCGAGTGCAGCGCGAGGGCGTGCCGGATCTGATCGTCCCGCTCTACCCGGATCGCTCGTACGTGTTCGGGCGGGCGCCGGAGTCGACAGTGGTGTTCGGGCACGACGCGGTGTCGCGGCAGCACGGGCGGCTGTCGTTCCGAGAGGATCACCGGTGGGTGTACCGGGACTTGAACTCGCGCAACCACAGCTTCATGGGGGAAGCGGAGTTCCCGTTCCCGGGAGACGAGCGCGAGTACTTCCAGGTGATGAGCGCCTCGCAGGACTGGGTGGTGGAGGCGGGCAACGTGCTCATCCTGGGTAACGGGAAGAGCCGGATCCTGCTGCTGGCGGAGGTGCCGGACGGGCTGGTGGCGGGGCCGAGGCCGCGGCAGACGGGCTCGGTGGCGGCGGCGCAGTTGGATCGCTCGATCCAGATCTGCGCGAGGCACCAACTGCCGGTCTTCATCCTGGGCAAGTCGGGGACGGGCAAGACGTTCATCGCGAGGGAGATCCACAGCCGGAGCAAGCTGGACGGGAACTTCGTGGTGCTCAACTGCGGCCGGCTGCCGCAGGACGCGAGCATGCTGCACAGCGAGCTGCTGGGGCACGTGAAGGGAGCCTTCACGGGCGCGGCGTTCGCGAGGGTGGGCAAGTTCTACGTCGCGAACGGTGGCACCCTCTTCCTGGACGAGGTGGAGTTCCTGCCGCCCGCGGCCCAGGACTTCTTGATCGACATCTTGGAGGGCACCGGCAGCCTGGCGCCGCTGGGAGCGGGACCGGACTCGAGAGAGCCACCGCCACGGTTCCGGCTGATCTCAGCGTCGAAGACGCCGCTACAGCAGACGGGGCTGAGGCCGGACCTGGCGCAGCGGTTGGCGACGGGAGACGTGATCGTCCTGCCGACGCTGGAGGAGCGGAGGGAGGACATCCCGAACCTGGTGGAGCAGTTCCTCCACCGGCTGAAGACGGAGCAACAGTACGACGCCGGGTTCACCAGCGACGCCCTCGCCTACTTGCAGCAGGCGGACTGGCCGGGACAAATCCGCGAGTTGGAAACGACAGTCAAGGCGGTGGTGGCGCGAGAAGTGGCGGCCCGAGCCATCGATGGGGTGGGTGCGCAGCGGATGATGATCACGCTGGAGGCGGTGAAGGCCTACCTCTCTCAGCGCAAGCTGGGCTTTGGAGCCGCGCCAGAGGCGCCCGCCGCGAGCGCCCAAGCCTCCAACCTCCAGGCCGGCACAGGCTCCGTCCCCGCCGTACAGAAGCGGCCGAGCGCCCTCACGGAGCCAGAGCTCCGGGCCGCGCTGGACAGACACCAAGGCAACAAGACACGAGCCGCCCAGGAGCTGGGAATCGCGCTCAACACTCTCAAGGACAGGATGAAGAAGCTCGGGATCGCGTAAGGGTTGAATCGTAGTGCCCAGACACTTATCAAGTGCAAATTCTGCCACGACATCGTGTACCTGAGCGCTGCTGGGCGAGCGCCATATATGTCATAGCTGCATGCCTTAGCTCAGCCCTCTCACAAGTCTGGCCCGAGGCCGTCCTTCAGATAATGCTGAGTAGTTCGCGGGAAACGGAATGTGAGTGCTGAGTTAGAACAAGGCCCCGCCCCCCGCAGAGGCGAACGCTACCCTATGCTTTGAGCGATCACTCTCGGCAATCCAGGCGATACGCACCAAGGCATGACCCAGACAGCCCCCCAAGCATCATACCCGCTGAAGAATGGGGAAATGATGGTCAGTTGCTCTTCGGCGTCAGCAATGAGTTCCCGCACCTTCGCGTAAATGGCACCATCCGTCAGCAACTGCGGGTCACTTCCAAACAACCCCATAGGATTCCCCCTCCGGTCTCGAAGGACACTCTACCCAATGTCGCGAACCCAAGGCACTGAGAACGGGTGTGGCTGTTCGTGCTTCCTGAGCAGTTGCCTCAGACTCCTCGCGGCTTCATCTTGAGGACACGAGGCCCCACGGCACACGAGGGCAGCAGCAGGCACTTCGCGCAGTTCTCCGCCACGGGCTTCGCTGGGCACACCCCGCTCATGCCGTAGTGGCACAGCGCGAAGTCGTACCGGACGGGATCCGCCTCATCCAGCCGCCGCAGCGAGGCCGTCACCTCCTCCGCCGTCCGCCAGCTCAAGTCACTGCGCCGCGTCAACCCCAGGTGCCGGGCGATGCGCCCAATATGCGTATCCAGGGGAATCACCAGCGCCGACGCCGGCATCCGCTTCCAGATGCCGAAGTCCACCGCATCCGGCCCGCGCACCATCCACCGCAGGTACAAATTGAGCCGCTTCGCCGCGCCCGGCCCCAGCGGAGAGGGCAACAGGTGGTGCAGCCCCCGCTCCTTCCCGAGCACCCGCCGCAGCTCGCCCATGGGCACGTCCCGCAGCGCCGCCGTGAAGTCACTCAGCGCTCCGTGCATCGAGCCGTGCGCCTCCCACCCTCGAACGAAGAGCGCCTCCAGGCTCCCGTGCTCCCGCAGCGCCCGCCCCATCCCCAGCAGCAGCACCGCCACGTCCGTGCCCACGTTGAAGCGGTACACGAACCCGTGCAGCAGCTCGCGCGCTCCCGCCACCTCCAACTCCCGCACGAAGGCGGCCGGGGACGCGCCCATGCGCCGCAGCAGCGCGTCCACCTTGGGCCGGAACAGGTCCGCCCGGCCATACGCGAGCGCCGCCGCCAGCAGCGCGCTCACCTCGATGTCCCGGGGATCCGAGTACCGGTGCGGGAACTCCACCGGATCAAACCCGATGCGCGAGCGGGCATCCGTCGATGCCACGAAGGACTCCAGGAGCGGACGCAGGCGCTCGGCCGCCTTGGCGGACAACCCCGTACTCCGAGAACGCCTGCTCACGTGACAACCTCCACCGGTTGAGGCTCTCGATCCCCGCTCGAAAGCGAGGCCATCTCTGTGTATTGCCTCATATGCTCGGCGCACGGCAATCGCCTTCAGGGAGAACGGATGAGGGGTGTACGTATGGTGCGACACAGCATGTGGCTCGGGCTGGCGGTGCTGACCGGAGCCCTCTCGACGCAGGCCCGCGCCCAGCCCGCGGCGGATCTCACGGGCGTCTACAAGACCAAGGGCGGAGAGCTGGCCGTCCTCCAGGCGGAGAACGAGTCGCTCCTGTACTACTCGGGCGTCTTTCCGCAGGGCAACAGCGTGGGCACGTGCGAGTGCCTCCTGGCGCTCCAGCAGAAGAAGTCCCCCACCGAGTGGACCTTGCGAGGCAGTGACAGCTCGGACGCCTGGGCCCTGCGCCTGGATCCCAAGAAGCTGACGCTCCAGAGCAGCCAGCCGGGCTGCTGCGGAGCGGGCTTCCCCGGCTCGGGCGCCTTCACCCGGGGCAACGTGAAGCCGCCGCAGAGCTGCAAGGTGAAGGCCTCCCGCGCGTACTTCTACGCGCCGGATGAGCAGAACACCCAGCGGAAGATGTTCGTGGTAGCGGGCGACTCGGTGGAGGCCTACGTGCCCGCCGTCGAGCCCGACCTGGTGCCCGCGCGCTTCAAGGGCTCGAAGAAGGCAACCGTGGGCCTGCTCAAGCTCGCGGAGCTCGACTGTCAGCAGCAGGCCTCCAACGCGCCAAGCGCGCCGGCCACGGGCGCCGGGAGCATCGCGTCCCTGGCGGGCAAGTGGACCGGGGTGGAGCGCGAGGGCCAGGGCTACGTCATCCGCGAGTACTGCGAGTCCCACACCCCGCGCTTCAACCTGAAGCCCGGAGGCGACGTGGACATGGACTACGGGCGGGAGAAGGAGCACCTGAAGGTGACGGACCTCAAGTCCGGCGCGGCGGGCGCGTACACCCTGGAGCTCAAGCACGACAGCGGCTCGAAGGAGCCGGTGGAGTGGACGGTGGCCGATGCGAAGCAGGGCATCGTCCAGCTCAAGGGCTCGAGCACCTTCCCGAAGGGCGCGCTCTTCGTGCGCGACGACAAGAAGGCGGGCATCCCCAAGGAGCGCAAGGGCTGCGACGAGTCCGAGGAGGAGTAGCGCGCCTCAGCGCGTCAGCTCTCGCACCAGGTGGCCCAGCTCCGGGAGGATGAGCGCCTCCAGCGCCAGCTTCACCGCCTGGGGCGAGCCCGGCATCGCGAAGAGGATCATCCCCCGGTACGTGCCCGCGGTGGCGCGCGAGAGCATCGCCGCGCTGCCAATCTCCTCGTAGGACAGCATCCGGAAGATCTCTCCGAAGCCGGGCAGCTCCTTCTCGAACAGGGCGCGCAGCGTCTCCACCGTGGAGTCCCGCCGGCCAATGCCCGTGCCCCCGTTGAAGAGCACCGCACGCGCTCCGGCCTCGGCGGCCTCGGCCAGCACCGCGCGGATCGCATCCGGCTCGTCCTTGATGAGCTTGTAGCCGCACAGCGTGTGCCCCTCGGCCTCGAGCCCGCGGCGCAGCACCTGCCCGCTCTCGTCCCGAGCCGCATCCCGGCTGTCCGAGCACGTCACCACGAACACGCTCACCTGCGCGGGAGCGTGCGCCTTGTGCTCGTCCGCCGCGTGCGAGTGCCCGTGCTCGTGCCCCGCGTGGTGGTGGTGGTGATGCCCGTGCTCAGGGTGGCCATGGTCGTGACGGCCGGGCCGCGGAGGCGGAGGAGGCGGGGGTGGCGGGCGGTGCCCGTGCTCGGGGCGGCCCCGGTCATGCGAGGCCCCATGGCCATGGTCGTGGTCATGACCGTGGTCGTCGTCGTGATCGTGCCCGTCGTGTCCCATGGCTGCCTTCCCGTCGCGCTGCCGGTTAATCGATCGAGGGAACGTCGAGGACGATCTCCCCGTCCTCATCCACGTCGACCTTCACCACCATCTGGTCATCGGCGATGTCCGGAGAGGTCTTGTTCTCGCCGGTGTCCAAGTCAAAGCCGACCTCGTGGCAGGGGCAGATGACCAGGTTGTCCTCGACGCGGCCTCCGGACAGGAGGCAGCCGGCGTGGTTGCACCAGTCATCGAGGCCCTTGTAGCGCCCATTGACCTTGGCGATACACACGTTGCGGTTGCCTACCTCGTAGCCCCGCATCTCCTTCTCAGCGAAATCCGCTGGTCCGAGCTTGATCTTCATCGGCCTCGTTCTTCCTCACTCAATAAAACGACGGGTGGTCCCCCAACAGGGCTCCTTCTACCCTGCCCCGCCGGGCTCGCGAAGGTCCTTCTCGATCACTGACGCCTGCGCGCTCGCCCCACTCGGGTTACCTTCTCTCACGTGAACCCTCCCCCGCTCGACAAAGCCGCCGTCGCCAAGATCCTCCGGGACGTCTCCCTGCTGCTCCAGCTCAAGGGCGAGAACACCTTCAAGGTGCGCGCTTATGACACCGCCGCGGACCGGCTCACGGGGATGACCCAGGACCTGACCATCCTGGTACGGGAAGGCCGCCTGCAAGAGCTCCCGGGGATCGGCCAGGGGCTCGCCGAGAAGATCTCCGAGCTGGTGACCACGGGGAGGCTCGGCTTCTACGAGGAGCTCAAGGCCGAGTTCCCCCCGGGCCTGCTGGAGCTGCTCCAGCTTCCGGACATGGGGCCCAAGAAGGTAATGGCCCTGTTCAAGGAGCTGACGGTGAGCAACGTGGCGGAGCTGGAGAAGGCCTGCCGTGACGGGCGGGTGCGCCAGCTCAAGGGGTTCGGCGCCAAGAGCGAGGCGAAGATCCTGGAGGGCATTGCCGTGTACCAGCGCGTTCACGGCAAGCGGAAGCTGCTGGGGGACGTGCTGCCCACGGTGGACGGCCTGCTGGAGCGCCTCAAGGCGGTGCCCGGGGTGATTCGGGTGAGCCCGGCCGGCAGCGTGCGGCGCCGCGCCGAGACGGTGGGAGACGTGGACTTGCTGGCCTCGGCGGCGCAGGCGGGCCCGGTGCTGGACGCGCTGGCCAACGCTCCGGGCGTGGCGGTGCTGATCGGCAAGGGCGAGAGCAAGTGCTCGGTGCGGATGACGGAGGGAGATCTCCAGGTGGACCTGCGGGTGCTGCCGGACGAGGACTTCGCCACGGCGCTGCACCACTTCACGGGCTCCAAGGCCCACCACGTGCGCCTGCGGGGAATCGGGCAGGACCAGGGGTACAAGATCTCCGAGTGGGGGGTGCACGACAAGGACGGCAAGAAGCTGCCCATCCGAGACGAGGCGGACCTCTACCGGCTGCTGGGCATGCAGTACGTCCCGCCGGAGCTGCGCGAGGACCACGGCGAGATCGAGGCGGCGCAGGAGGGCCGGCTGCCGGAGCCGCTCGTCACGATGGAGGACGTGCGCGGGGTGGTGCACTCGCACAGCACGTGGTCGGACGGGAAGAACTCGCTGGAGGAGATGGCGCGAGCGGCCCAGGCGCTGGGCCTCCAGTACCTGACGGTGACCGAGCACAGCCAGGCGGCCGTCTACGCCGGAGGGCTGAAGGAGGACGATCTCCAGCGCCAGTGGGAGGAGATCGACCGGGTGAACGAGAAGGTCCGCGGCTTCCGGCTGCTCAAGGGCATCGAGGTGGACATCCTGGAGACGGGGGCGCTGGACTACCGGGACAGCGTGCTGGAGCAGCTGGAGGTGGTGATCGCCTCGGTGCACGTGCGCCACAGCATGAACGAGGAGCAGATGACCCAGCGCGTGCTGAACGCGATGGACAACCCGTTCCTGAACATCATCGGCCATCCGACCGGGAGGCTCATCCACGAGCGGGAGCCGTACCCGCTGCGCATGGAGGCGGTGCTGGACCGGGCCGCCGAGCGCGGAGTGGTGATGGAGGTGAACGGCAAGCCGGCGCGGCTGGACCTGAAGGCCGAGCACGTGCGCCAGGCGGTGCAGCGAGGGGTGAAGCTGGTGGTGAGCGCGGATGCGCACAAGGTGGCGGATCTGCACCACCTGCCCTTCGCGGTGGCCACGGCGCGGCGGGGCTGGGCGCGCAAGGGTGACATCCTCAACACGCTGCCGGCGGAGCGGTTCATCTCCACGCTCAAGGCCCAGCGCGCCTCCCGGTGAAGTCCCCTTCCGCGTCCGCGAGGCAGTGCTAACCTCGCGGGCGCGGTGACACCTCGCCTCCTTGCCCTCTTCCTCCTCGGTCTCAGCCTCGTGGCGCGCGCCTCGGGCGTGAATCGTCCCACGCGAGCGGATCTGCAGAAGGCGCTGGAGCTCCATGAGCGCTCGGTGGTGCGCGTCATTGCTCCTCGCCGCGCCGGCCCCGGCGTCATCGTCGGCAGCGCGGGCCAGGTGCTCACCGCCGTGGACCACGTCAGCCTGGAGACCACCGAGGTGGAGATCGGCGGAAAGCGCCTGCCCGCCTCGGTGGTGCTCGCCAACGCGTACCTCAAGGTCGCCGTCATCGCCGCTCCCAGCGGCACCTACCCCTCCGTGCCCGTCAAGGTGCTCCCCGATGGCCTCGATGGGCAGTGGCTCATCGGCGTCGTGCCGGGCCGAGGCAAGAAGCCCGCCGAGCCCTTCACCGCCGTGGCCCGCCGCGACAAGCAGGAGCCCTTCGTGGACGTGGATCTTCCCTTCGTCCCGGGCTCTCCCCTGTTCGACACGCAGGGACGGCTCGTCGCCGTCGTCGTCCAGCGCCGCCCCGGTGGATGCCGGGCCCTGCCGTTGTCCGCCGTGAAGCTCCAGCTCGCCTCCGCGGCGGCGGGGACGCCATGAGCCTCTCCACCGCCCAGCCCTCGCGCCTGTCCGCCGTACAGGAGGTGCTCACCCTCTGGGCGGTGGGCTTCCTGGGCATCATCCTCTCCTTCGCGCTCTTCGGCGGCAGCAGCATCCCCAAGCTCGTGGCCACCGTGGGCTTCCTCTACCTGCCGCTCATCCCCATGCGCTGGCGCGACGAGGACTACCGCGACTACGGCCTCACGCTGCGCGCCTGGCGCCAGGATCTCCGGCTGTTCCTCACGCTGAGCCTCATCGTCGGCCCGCTGTTCTTCCTCGGCTTCTACTTCTGGGTGGAGCTCATCCCCCACCTGCCCCAGGAGCTGGCCCGGCTGCTCTCGCCGCACCTGGGCACCGGGCACTTCTCGTTCCGGCTGCCCCCGCGCTTCGCCGAGTGGGTCATCGACCAGCTGTTCGTCGTGGCCCTGCCCGAGGAGTTCTTCTACCGGGGCTACCTGCAGACCCGGCTGCGAGACGCGTGGCCCGGAGGGCGCAGGGTGCTCGGCGCGCGGCTGGGGCCCGCCTTCTGGCTCACGGCGGTGCTCTTCGCCCTGGGCCACCTGGCCATCTTCCAGGCCTGGCGCCTGTCCGTCTTCTTCCCCGCGCTGCTCTTCGGCTGGATGCGCGAGCGCTCGGGCACCGTCGCCGGCTCGGCGCTCTTCCACGCCGCCTGCAACCTCTTCGTGCACATCCTCGAGGTCTCCTTCTTCGGCGGCGCGTGAGCCAGGGTTTCTGTTCACGAAATGACAGTTTTGGGGAGAGCGGTGCTTGCTGTCTTCCATTGAACTCGCCCAGATGCGCGCCTTGTTTCCCCCCCAAGGAGCGAATCCCATGCGAAGACAAGCTCTCAGGACGGTCCTGAGCACGCTGGCAGGTGTCTGCTTTCTGCTGAGCACCTCGTGTTCCAGCGACACCCCGAAGCCCGAGCAGCAGGCGGGAGAGGTGCTGCAGTTCGAGCTCACCGAGCAGAACGTCCACAACTACTTCTTCCGCCAGGATGGGGTGGCGGCGCACGCGCTCACCACCTCGGGGCTGGCCCCGCGCGTGGTCTGGGCGTTCCCCTCGGAGAACACCGGCATTGGCGTCTGGTTCTACCCGCCCGCCCAGCCGACCGAGATCCTCATGGAGGACAAGCTCGCCCCCGTGCAGAAGTCCACCGGGATGTGGGGCGTCACCTCCACCCTGTCGAGCGACGCCTCGCTGCTGCGCGTGAAGAAGGCCGTGCTGGGCAACGTGCGCAACGTCCGGGACTACTTCTACGGCGCCACCATTCCCCCCGAGTTCGACTACCAGGTGACCCAGGGCCCCTCGTCCATCCGCCTCACCCTGAACTGCTTGGATGGCAAGCACCACATCCAGCTCACGCTGGAGTACCTGGACGGCACCAAGGGCGGAGTCGAAGGCAGCCAGATTGTCTTCCACGCGGGCAGCAGCGGGAAGATCCGCCTGAGGGCCACCGCGCTCATCGACTATGAGCAGCTGACCCCCTTCCCCACCGACGAGCTGGTCACCGCCCAGGCCGCCAACAACCCCACGGCCTTCAACGCGCTGGCCTTCCTCGCCTACAAGGAGAAGCTGATGGCGGGCTCGTGGCGCTTCCTCACGTACTTCGGCCGCGACACGCTGCTCTCGCTGCGCATGCTCATGCCCGTGCTCCAGCCCCAGGTCATGGAGGCGGGGCTGGGCGCGGTGATCGATCGCATTGGCACCAACGGCCAGGTGGCCCACGAGGAGGCGCTCGGGGACTACGCCTGGGTCGTCCGGGTGAACAACAAGGAGCAGGCGCCGGCTCCGCCCGCGGACATGTTCTCCCCCTGGCTGGACTACAAGATGATCGACGCGGACTTCATCTTCCCGGCCGTGCTCGCCGCGTACGCCGCCACGCCCAACGGCCAGCAGCACATGCAGGACTTCCTCCAGCGCACCACGCCCTCCGGCGAGAGCTACCAGAGCGCGATCAAGCGCAACCTCGAGCTCATCGTCCAGCGCGCCACGCCCTTCAGCCAGAACCCGGTGGCCACCAACCTGGTCTCCATCATCCACCCGGAGGTGGGCAACTGGCGTGACTCGGGCTCGGGGCTGGGCTTCGGCAAGCTGCCGTATGACGTGAACGTCTCGCTGGTCCCCGCCGCGCTCAGGGGCGCCGCCAGCCTCTACGCCGCCGGGCTGCTGGGCCCCGACACCAGCCGCGCCACCACCCTCAATGACATGGCCGCGGTCTGGGAGGCGAAGGCGCCCGCCTTCTTCGAGATCCAGGTGGACGAGGCCACCGCCAAGGCGCGCGTGGCCGCCTACGCCACCCGCGTGGGGCTGGATCCCGCTCCGGCCGTGGCCTCCATCACCGGCCCCATCACCTACCGCGCCGTCTCGCTCAAGGCGGATGGCACCCCGGTGCCGGTGATGAACACGGATGATGGCTTCGCCTTCCTCTTCACCCACCCCACGGACGCCTTCCTCCAGGAGGCCGCCGGCCGCATCCTCCGCCCCTTCCCCGCGGGCCTGCGCACCGACGTGGGCGTGGTGGTGGCCAACACCGCCCTGGATGCTCCGGACTCCTCGCTGCACGGCACCTTCACCCGCGGCGACTACCACGGCACGGTGATCTGGTCCTGGCAGCAGGCCATGCTCGCCGCGGGCCTGGAGCGCCAGCTGCAGCGCACGGACCTGAAGCCCGAGACCCAGGCCCAGCTCAAGGCCGCGCAGACGGAGCTGTGGAAGGTCATCCAGGCGGCCTCGGCGCTGCGCTCCGGTGAGCTGTGGAGCTGGCAGGCCAAGAACGGCAAGGCCGAATACGACTCCTTCGCGGACGCGGCCGTCGCCGAGAACCGCTTCGTGGACGAGTCCAACGCCGCCCAGCTCTGGAGCACGGTGTACCTGGCCGTGCAGCCGCCCAAGTAGGCTCCGCGCCCCCAGTCCGTGGGCTCGGTGAGGTGAAGCCGAGCCCACGGGCCGACCCATCAGGTCCTCTCTTCGAGGTGGCCCTCCCAGGTCATCTCACTCAGAGTGTTCACCAGTAGTCAAAAAAATGGGTTATAGCTGGGAACCCGGTTCTCACCGCACCGTGCGGTGGGGCACCCATCCGAGGGGGCATTCCCAGTGAATCGTCTTCAGAGAAGTCAGGCACCCGTCCTGGCGGTACTCGCGCTGTGCACGGCCTTGTGGGCACCTTCCGCCCGGGCCCAGCAGAACTCTTCCGTCATCACCGGCACCATTCAGGATGCCAGCAACAGCAAGCCCGTGGCGGATGTCACCGTCACGGCCACCTCCGCCGCCCTCCAGGGCGAGGAGGTCGCCGTCACGGACGCCTCGGGCACCTACCGGATTCCTCAGCTGCCCCCCGGCGTGTACACGCTGCGCTTCGAGAGGGAGGGCTTCAAGCCCTACTCGCGCACCGAGATCACCCTGCGCCTCAACCGCACCATCCGCCTCAACGCGCAGCTGCTGCCCGAGGAGTTCCAGTCGACGATCGAGATCTCCGGCACCCCGCCCAACATCGACGTGGCCTCCTCGCGCACGGGCGTGAGCGTGGACACGGACGTGATCCGCAACATCGCGGTGGTGCGCCCCGGCTCCAAGGGCAGCGCGGCGCGCTCCTTCGAGAGCCTGGCGGAGCTGGCCCCCGGCGCCAACTCGGACGCCTACGGCGTCTCCATCAACGGCACCACCTCGCCGGAGAACGGCTTCCTGGTGGATGGGCTGTCCACCGGCAACCCCTCCACCGGCACGCTCGGCTCGCCCATCTCCGTGGAGTTCATCCAGGAGGTGAACGTCATCACCGGCGGCTTCATGCCCGAGTTCGGCCGCTCCACCGGCGGCGTGGTGACGGCCGTCACCAAGTCCGGCTCCAACGAGTTCCACGGCACGCTCTTCAGCAACCTCACCCCCGGCAGCTTCGAGGGCGCGCCCCACACGGTGCTGCGTCAGGGCAGCGTCATCACCACCACCCAGAAGCTGTGGAACCTGGGGGACTTCGGCGCGGATCTGGGCGGCCCCCTGCTCAAGGACAAGCTCTGGTTCTACGTGGGCGTGGCGCCCTCCTTCACCCGCCGCCAGCTCGAGCGCAACCTGAACGCCTTCGTGGTGGACGACAACGGCGCGGTCGTCCTGGACGACAACGGCTTCAAGCGCACCCAGCAGATCCAAGGCACCACCTCGGACTACTTCGCCGATCAGCGCTCCGTGCAGTACATCGGCAAGCTCACCTGGCAGGCCGCCGAGAACCACACCCTCACCCTGTCCGTCTATGGCTCGCCCAGCACCTCCGGCGGCAATGGCCGGTACGCCTTCCGCGTGGATGACAACGCCCTGGAGACGGACAACCTCTCGGGCACCTACTCGGCGCTCGCGCACCGCGTGGAGTCGGACTCGCGCGACATCTCCCTCAAGCTGGCCTCCTCCTTCCTGGACAAGAAGTTCCTGCTGGACGCCACCGTGGGCTGGCACCACCAGCGCGACGCCACCCTGCCCTCGGATGGCAGCGGCATTGGCGACACCACGGGCCTGGCCGGCATCCCCCAGTTCGAGATGCTGCGCTCCTCGTCCACGAGCGGGCAGCACTTCTACTCCATCAACGAGTTCGAGCAGCTGCCGGACCCGTCCGTGTGCGAGCCCGCCGGGACGTTCAACGCCGTGCGCTGCCCCGCGTTTGACTACTTCCTGGGCGGCCCCGGCTTCCTGCAGGACCGCACCGTGGAGCGCTACCAGGGCAACGTGGTGGGCACCGCGCTGCTCAGCGCCATGGGCCACCACGTCATCAAGGCCGGCCTCGACACGGAGCTGATGAAGAACCAGGACATCCGCGGCTACTCGGGCAGCGTCTTCTACCGCGAGGCCACCAGCGGCCTCACCTTCACGGACTTCCGCGCCTTCGGCTACCTCACCGGGCCGGATCAGGTCGTCATCCAGCCCTCGGTCAACCCCTCCACCCGGGCGCTGGCCATCGGCGGCTTCCTCCAGGACTCCTGGAACGTGATGGACAAGGTGACGCTCAACGCGGGCCTGCGCTACGACACCCAGAGCATCTACGGCACGGGCGGCGATCTGGCCTTCACCCTGCCCAACCAGCTCTCCCCGCGCGTGGGGCTGATCTACGACTTCACCCAGCAGGGCCGCTCCAAGCTCTACGCCAGCTTCGCGCGCTACTACCAGAACGCGGTGCTGGCCATGGTGAACTCGCAGTTCTCCAACATCACCCGCATCCAGGCCACGCGCCGGCGCGCCGCCCAGGGGGACGCTCCCGGGTGCGATCCGCTCACCCAGGCGGCGCCCTACTCGGAGTGCCGCAACGAGGGCAACGTCGTCCCCAGCAGCAACGCCAACCTGCTGAGCCCCAAGTACAGCCAGACCTTCGCCATCAACAGCCCGGTGGATCCGGATCTGCATCCTCAGTCCTCGGATGAGCTGGTGGTGGGCGGCGAGTACGAGCTCTTCGCCCGCGCCACCCTGGGCTTGTCCTACACGCACCGGAACGTGAACGACATCATCGAGGACATGTCCATCAACGAGGCCACCAACTACTTCATCGGCAACCCGGGCCGCGGCATCGCCTCGCAGTTCCCCAAGCCGGTGCGCAACTACGACGCCTTCACGCTGTCGCTCAACAAGACGTTCGCGGACCTGTGGCTCTTGCAGGCCAGCTACACCTGGTCCCGCCTGTGGGGTAACTACTCCGGCCTGTTCCGCCCGGAGAACCTGCAGCTGGCGCCCAACGTCACCTCGGACTTCGATCTCATCTCCCTCACCGAGAACCACACGGGCCTGCTGCTGCTGGATCACACCCACGCGGTGAAGCTCTACGGCGCCAAGGAGTTCCCCCTCACCGGGAAGATCAGCCTCAACCTGGGCATGTCCTACCGGGGCACCTCGGGCGCGCCGATCAACGTCGTGGGCACGCACTACATCTACGGCCCGGACTTCACCTTCATCCTCCCGCGCGGCGCCGGGGGCCGGCTGCCCTTCGTGCACAACATCGACACGCGCCTGGCGGCCAACTACCGGCTGTCCGGGAACATGACGGCCAGCCTGAGCGTGGACGTGTTCAACCTCTTCAACTTCCAGCAGTACACCGCCGTGGATCAGCGCTACACCGCGGACACGGTGGACGCGATCGTCAACGGCACGAAGGCGGACCTGGGGAACCTGACGGTCCGCAACTCCACCACCCTCGCCGTCGTCAACCCCAACTTCGGCAAGCCCACCGCGTACCAGTCGCCCCGCAGCATCCGGCTGGGCGCGCGCCTCTCGTTCTAAGCGGAGCCTCCCCCATGAAGACCCTTTCCGCCTTCACCTGGATCCTCCCGCTCGGGTGCGCCGCCGTGCTGAGCGCCTGCAACACGAGCGAGCCGTTGCCCCAGTGCACCGTCGGCCGCGGCGAGCACGCCGTGCGCTACAGCCTCGTCAGCGGCAGTGGCCCCTGCGCCCAGAAGCACGCCGAGATCATCGGCGCGCAGATCTTCCGCACGCCCGGCTCGGGCATTCCCCCCTCGCTGGAGTTCAAGGCCGCGTCGCTGGCGGCCAACCAAGGCAAGGACACCGCCAACTCCGTCACCGCCTCGGGGGACTTCACCACCGAGTACCCCAGCGAGGACGAGCTGTGCCTGGTGCCCACCATGTCCTCGGCCCGCCAGCGCATCGTCCAAGCGGATGGGACGACGAAGGATCTGAGCTACCAGTGGAGCAACATCCGAGTGCAGGGCTCGGCCGCCATCCCTGGCACCCAGTGGGCCGCGGACCTCACCTATACAGAGAACGACTGCAACGCCACCTACACCGTGGTGGGCCTGTTCCCCGCCATCAAGTGCGAGAAGAAGGTCACCGTCACCAACCCGGACGGCACCACGACGACGGTGACCGAGCCGGATCCCTCCGTCTGCCAGAAGCCGCAGCCGGGCCTGTCGATTGATCCGACCTTCCCCACCACCTGCGATGAGACGGCCCACCTGTGCGTCCTCAAGGGAGAGCCGCCGTCGCAGATCCGCCAGCCGTGAGGCGGGGGGGCGCTGGTGAGCGGGGCACTCCATCGCGCGTGCCCCAGTCTCATGGCGCCCGAAGCACTCGAGCCCGACCGCGGGTGACAGGAGCCTTGGTATGAGGCCATGTCATCCGCGTGGGCGGCTGTCTTCGTTGAACTCCACCCTCATGCCCCCGCCCGCCCTGCGCTTGTGGCTGGCCCTGCTGGAATTGGCGCTGGCAGTCGGGTGCGGGACGACACAGTCCGCCCTCCCCGTCCTCGCTGCCGACGCGCCCCTGCGTTACTCCGCCTACTGCGACACGCCGGGGCATGTTCGCAGCGAAGCGTGGGCGCTGGCCCTCATGGGCCACGCCTCGCACCGGGAGCAGGTGTACCTCCAGGCACGCGAAGGCCTGTACCCCGCCTCAGAAGTGTGGCTGCACCTGGAGTCGGTATGCCGGGGAGCCGGCGGAGTGATGGCGGAGGAGCACGCCGGACGAAAGTGCGCGCTGCTGCCGCCAGAGCTGGGCTGTGAATTCAACTGGAACCCGGTGCGCTCCCTCATGCCCGGAGAAGGGCCGGGCCAGCAGCGGCTGCTGGAGGTGTACAAGGAGGGGTACGACGCTCGCTGGGAGCAAGTGAAGAAGGGCTACCGGCTCAGAGCGGAGACGGCACGCGCCGGGATGCTGGTGGCGGGAGTGGCGCTGGGCCGAAGTCCGGCGGCAGCCGAGTCCCAAGCCGAGACAGCCGAGGCTCGAGCCGCGGCGGCGGAAGGCCGAGCCCTCGGCGCGGACGCGCACATCGCGGCGACGGAGGCGGGGGTCGCGGGCGATGGCGCCGGGGCGCTGCTCTCCGCGGAGACGCTGGGGCTGAGCCGTGAGCTGGGGGCTGAGGAAGCCAGCGCCCTGGAGACGCGGTTGCTGGAATGGGAGGCGGAGTCCCGAGGGACGCGCGAGGCCTTCTCCCTGGAGGAATTGCGCAGTGGGAGGCTCGCTGCCAAGGCTCGACCTGCGGAGGTGGCCGAGGACAGTGCGCTGTGGAGAGAATTCGAAGGCTACCGCCAGCGGCGCTTCCGGCAGGTGCGTGCCCAGGGAGCTGGCGGCAAGGGCGCTGTCACCGCGAAGCCCCCCTTGCGCTGGGAGGCCTACCAGGAGCTTCGCGAGCACTTCCAGGCCTCTATTGCTTTCGAGACCCAGGTGGGCGGAGTGCTGGTGAACGAACTGGAGCAGGAGGTGGGTTCACGCAGGTTGTTGAAGGACTCGCGGCAGCCGCTCATTGCTCGACACGTGGGCACGAAGAAGGCGGGAGTGGCGGGGGTGCTTTACCCGGACTACCTCGTCGTGGACGAGGCGACGCTGGAGGAAGGCACGCCCCGTGTGGACTCCATGAGCGTCAAGAAGCGCAACTTCGCGAACAAGAGCGATAGGGATGTACGGCGTCAGGTCGAAGCCGACGCTGAACAAGCGAAGAGCCAGTATGGAGGTCAACTGGAGGTGCGACGGCTCGGGCATCCGCTTTACAACCGAACCATTCAAGTCTCGAAGGTCCACTTGGTCTATGACACGACGGGCGTGGGTAAATGGAAGATGGTCATTCAGGAGGTCTGCGACCAACACCATGTAGAGGTGCACTTCGAATGAAGGGCTACGAGGAGTGGAACCGCTCCGATGAGCTCTGGGTGGCCCTCTACTTCGCGGCCAACCCGGTAGCCTCAAGCGACACGGGCTTGGAGGCGGTTCTGGAAGTCATCGAGCACGAAGCCGGGCTCCTCATGCCAGAGCAGGTTGCGGGCAAGCGCCGGTACCGCTACACGCGGCGGCGTGCCCACGAGGAGCTCGCCCGGAATACGTCCCAGGACTATTCGTGGTTGCTGCTGGAACGCAACACGAAGCCTGAGGTGCTCTGGCATCTGTCCTTCGGCGGAAATGGCCCTGGCCTCTACCTGCGCTTCACTTCCTCTCCGCTGAGCTTCTTCCGTCAGGACGAGGCAGCGGAGGCGCGGTGCCAGCAAGTCGTCCGCGTGGTGCGTGCGCTGTGCCAACGCCTGGGCCCAGTGGACTATGGCTTCGCCCACAGCCGCGCGGATGAGTTGCTGGGAAGCGACCCGCACAAGAGCAAGCCCAGCGCCCCACCGGGCGCCTACGAGGCCTACTGGCTCAACGTCTACGGCAAGCAGTTGGTGGACTCCCTGGGCCGGCAGCGCGTGCTCACACTCCCTGCCCAATCCGTCGAGCCCCTGCCCTGTGGTGGCGTGCTGTGGCTCTCCCGTCCCACCGTCGCGGACTTCGACAGCCCGGAAGCCCGCCGCGCGCAGGCCCGCTGCCTCGTCCACCTCCGCCCGGAGCTTCGCCTGGAAGAAGTGGAGCGCACCCTCCTCGAGCGCAGCCTGGCCTTCCAGCCCCTGGAGGAGCGCTTTGATCCAGACATCGCCGACCTCATCGAACTCATCCTTCAGGAGCAGACGGATCTGTCCAGC